>JADZBW010000342.1 GCA_020851885.1 Fimbriimonadaceae bacterium
TCCAGTTTCTTCCCAGAGGCGGCGTACTCCTGTCGAAACTGGCTTTCGATTTCACCGTCTCCATAAACGCACGAGAGATACACCGACATGTAGTTCTTCTGAGATGCCAATCCGGCAAAGGGCAGCGGCAGTTTGGGATCGCAGTGATAGCCAGCCGGATAGATCGCATGAGGAACGGAATAGCCGATCATCCCGTACCCCATTCCTTCTTGATAACCCTCGGGCAGATTCTCCAAGATCACCTTTCGAACCGCGCTGATTGCCAACCGACGGTCCTCAGGAAGCTCGGCAAGATACTCTTCAACCGACTTAGCGTGGCTTGTCATTGAGCGTTTTTACCCAACCTGGTCGTGCAGCCCCTATAATCATTGCCGAGCCATGCTGAATCAATCTGTCCGGCTATCGACACTTTGTCTGGTCACCTTGGGGCTCTTCGATTTGGTGACAACTGTTTTGCTTTTCGGTCGCGGAATGGGGGAAGGCAATCCGATATTCAGTCGTCTGCTTCAATTCGGACCCTGGGCCTTCGTTTTGGGCAAAGCCCTCTTTCTCGCCGGACCGATCCTGATCATCGAATATGCGCGCAAATCCCACCCCAAAACCGCCGAACAGGCAACGTGGATCGCCTTCATTGCCTATGCGTCAATGTATGTCGTCCAACTTCTTCGCATCAGAGGCATGGCCTGAAGCGTCCTTCTCTTGACGGGAAGTGAATCCTCGCCATGGAAGCGAGTCAGCGGACGTCAATGGAGGAAAGGATTTGCAACCGAATAGTGGTTCCGGAGATTTCGTTGCCGACAAGGTGATGGCGATTTTGGTTTTCATTGGCGCCGCCTGTGGATTCTGTGGCGGCTTGCTCCTATTTGGCATCGGAGGCTTTGCCGGCGCGGCCGGAGCATCTGGAGCTGCCAGTGGAGGCGGGGCTGAAGCAGCCGCCGTGGCAGGCTTTGGTGCGATGGGGATGCTCTTTGGCGTTGGTTACATCGCGTTGGCAATAGCCGCGATCGTTGGAGCCATCGGGATGCTGAAGTCGACTCGCAAGGGCCTCAACTTGGTCATGATTGTCATGGGAATACTCGCGGTGCTTAGCATCGCGGGGATCGTCCTCTTCAAGAGCGGAGCCCAGGGAATGGTTGGCACCGCGATCGACCTTGGACTTGCCGGGTACTGCTGGGCTCGCCTCAATGGCAAGCTCGGACCGGCCGTTACCGAGTAATCGATACTCGCTCATAATTCCTGGCGATGGATATCGCCAGGAACCTTGCGCAGACACGGGCCGCCATCGAGGCGGCCTGCGCTTCCGTCGAGCGATCTCCTTCTGAAGTCACGCTCATCGCGGTCTCCAAGAACATCCCCTTGGAGGCGATCAAAGCAGCATACGACGCCGGACAGCGGCACTTTGGAGAGAGTCGGCTCCAAGAAGCCCAACCGAAAATTCAGGCGATGCCGCCGGATGCGATATGGCATTTTATCGGCCATCTTCAATCCAACAAGGCAAAGAAAGTTGCCGGGATGTTCGATGCGATTCACACTCTGGACAGCGAATCTCAGCTTAAAGAGATCGCGAAAGCCGATCGGATCGTCGATGGATTCATCGAAGTGAACATTGGGGATGAACCGCAAAAAGCAGGTATTTCTGCGGAATCCCTTGACGAATTCAAGACTCTGGTCCTAAACTATCCCCAGGTTCGACTGTCTGGGTTAATGACCATTGGCCCCGAGCACGAGGATCCCGAATCGGCAAGGATCTACTTTCGCCGCCTTAGGGAACTCGGGCAACGGCTAGGCGTCTCTAATCTCAGTATGGGTATGAGCCTCGATTTTGCCGTGGCGATCCAGGAAGGAGCCACCCACGTCAGAATCGGCAGCGCGATTTTCGGATCGCGTACCTAGCAAGGAGATAGAAATCATGGAAGAGTTGGTTCTCCAGGACAAGCCTGGATTCTTTTCGCGAATTGCGGGCATGCTGACGCGTCGAGACGACGAGTTTGAGGAAGAAGGCGAAATGCCCTCGACTCCCGAGCATCGCGCCTACACCCTCAAATCGATGGCCCGATATACCATCACAGTTCGTCGCCAAATCGTCAGCTTCGAAGATGCCATGGCCGCTGCGAATGGCCTCAAGTGCGGCGAGCAGCAAATCCTCAACCTGTCAGGCACCGATGCGGCGCTTCGACAGAAGATCGTCGACTTTATGTGCGGCGTCAATTTCGCCCAGGAAGGCACTTGGGAGGAAATCGGCGAGAACATCTACTTGGTCGTTCCCGCCAACGCCTATGTGGAAGTTGCCCCGGCGACTCCCAGAATGAACGCGGCCCGCAACTAGCGAGACTGTTGAATGCGGCCCATCGAAAGGAACGTCCGATGGGCCGTTCAGACTTCCAAGAGTCCGGCGCTCTTGATCGTTTCCTGTTGCAGGCGCTCATAAGCGATCTCTGCGAGTCGCTCCAGATTGACGACATCCTCGCGGTTATAGGCGATCAGCCTCTCGAGCGCTCCCGCATCGGCACTCCTTTCATACTGTCTCCAAAGCAGCACGGCATCGTAACCATTGAGACCGTCGGTCTCTTCCCCTCTCGCGATTCCAAGTTCCTTTTCGATCTTCTTCAGCCCGCCGCGCAATCCGACCCGACGAAGCGTCGGGCACAAGTCCAGGTGGATTTGGTCGAAAACGATGTCCGGGAATCGCTTGTGGAGGATTGGCAGGTCGAATCCCGACCCGAAGAAGGTCACGATCATGCTGTACCGCGAGATCTCGTCTCGGAAGTTCTCCAGGTCTTGACCCTTTACCAGGCACTTGAACTCAGAGCCATCGTAGAGTCCAACCATCGTGACGGCCTGACCGGACTGGCCCCCGTCGGTTTCGATATCCAAATAGACGACGGAATGCCTGAAGTCGGGAAAGGCGCGCCATGCTTCGCGCAATCCGAGGGCCTGCCCGAAGAACTGATGGTTGCCGGTTTCGAGGGACCGAAGCGAGGTTAGGACAAGTTTCCGCACGAATTCCCGATCCGCCGTTCCCAAGGAAAAGCGGTCGAAATTCTCGAGGAGATGCGTCCAAGAATTGCATCCCTGCTTCCACAGGGATGCCTCGGTTTCCGGCCCGATACCTGGGATATGGAGAAAGGTCTGGCGAAGCACCGGCCCTAGCCGCCGCCCTTGCCCTTCTTCTCGAACTCTTGGCGCGTCTTCACATCGTTGGGGCGAACAGTGCTCTTCATTTCGGGAATACCGACGCCGTTGCCGTAGGTGCCCCAAAACTTCTTATCCTTGGGGTCGAACCAGTAGTAGCCGGTATCCAGGTTCTTATCGAACTCTCCATAGAGGCGAATAAAGCCGTTGCCATTGAATTTGGCATCCAGATTACGTCCAAACCATTGAACCGCCATGAAGGCCCCGGTAATGGTCAGCTTGCCCGTGCCGAACCAAACTTGCTTGCCCTTCTTGGAATTATCGTACTCTTTGCGAACCGATCCTTCTGGAATCACCTGGCCCTTCAGGTCGCTACTCAGGACGCTGCCGGTGAAGCTCATAGTCAAGGTTCCACTCGGCATCACATCCCCTCGGGGAAGGAGTTTGAAACTGCCGACTCTGGTGGAGAGCCAGAGGTCGTCCCGCTCTGGGGAGGTCTTCATGTGAAGCAGGTCAGGCATCTTATAGGTCGCTGGATTCTGGGCGAAGACTGCAACGGCAATCAAAGCGGCGAATCCAACGCCAAATACGGTCTTTGTTAGGGCATTTGAACCAAGCATGGGCGTCATCGGGGTAATTTTATCTTAATCCTTGTCTTTCTTCGTCGAACCATGGCGTAGTAAGCATCGAGGGATTGCGAAATGAACATCCGTTTTGGACCTATCTTCACCTTCGTTCTCGTTGCCGTCGCCATCATCGGCGTCTCGTGGGCATTCATTGCTAACGCCAGTCCGTACGTGACGGTTTCCGAAGCAAGCAAATCTGGTGCCAATAATGTCCATTTGAAGGGGACGTTGGATAAAACGAGCATCCGCAACGATGTCGCCAACCATGTGATCACTTTCAAGCTTAAGGACGTTAATGGCGATGTGGCCACGGTCGATTACAGTGGCCCCCCTCTTCAAGACATGAATCAGGCGAGCGAGCTTGTGGCGATCGGCCGCATGAAGAACAATCGCTTCGTCTCAGAGAAGCTTCTGATCAAGTGCCCTTCCAAGTACGAGGGAAAGGAAAAGCCCCAAATCTAACGTGGAAGACCTTAGCCTGTCCCTGCCCGAGGCTCCAGCCTGGGCCATGTTCGCTGGAGTCGCGGGCAGAGTACTGGTCTATGCCACGATCGTCTTCTTTTTCGCCTCCATTATTGGTTGGCTTCGTGCCCCAAAGAGCCCGGGCATGGAGCGTTTGGGCAAGGTTGGTTTCTGGCTGGGCGCCTGCTGCCTGTTCCTGACTTTCGCCTGTCTGGCCAGTCTATTTCAAGGAAACCAGTTTCAGTACGACTACGTATTCGGACATGCCGAGTCCAATCTCGAGCTGAAGTACAAGATTGCCGCGATCTGGTCGGGACAGCAAGGCAGTTTCTTGCTGTGGGCCGTATGCTCCGCCATCTTTGCGCTGATCGCCGCTCCCCGAACTGGACTCTATCGCCGCTGGTTCTCCATTCCCTACGCGCTTTTCCTGGCCGCCCTGGGAGCGATCCTCGCCTACGAGACGCCGTTCAACGTCATTCCCGAGGTAATCCAAAACGGCAAGATCCTTGTTCCGCCCACCGGTCGTGGGCTGGTCCCGGCCCTCCAGAACTACTGGGTGGTCATCCATCCTCCCACCATCTTTCTAGGATTCGGCTCTCTGACCGTCTTGTTCTGCTGGTCGCTCAGCGCGATGCTGAACCGGAATCCGATCGCCTGGGTCCGCATGGTCAGGCCCTGGGCGATCGCCTCGACCGCTATCCTCGGGCTCGGACTGATGATGGGCGGCTTCTGGGCGTATGAGACGCTTGGCTGGGGCGGATTTTGGGCATGGGACCCCGTGGAGAACGTCAGCTTCGTTCCCTGGGTGTTTGGCGTCGCGCTCCTTCACGGGTTGATTATCCAATCCACGAAAGGAACCTATATCGGAGCCAATCTCGTTCTTGGCGGCCTACCTTTTCTTTTCTTTGTGTACGGGACCTTCCTGACCCGGTCGGGATTCTTGGGGGATTCCAGCGTCCACAGCTTTGCCGAGATGCAACGCGGCGCACTTTGGGTCCTGATGGGACTCGGCTTGGCGACCTTGATCGGCTTCCTGGCGGTCTACTTGACATCGGGAAGACGACTCAGCCGTGAGTTCTCGAAACCGCCCAACGAAGGCGGCGCCAACCGAGAATCGCTCTATCGCACGTCGAACATTCTGCTTTCCCTCCTTGCCGCTGCCACCGCGATCGGGATGAGCATGCCGTTCCTCTCATCGTTGGTTTCGAAGCGTAATGTCGCCATCCAGGAATGGCTGTACCATCAAGTGCTCTCATGGGTTTACGTCCCACTGATGATCCTGCTTGCCGTAACGCCATTTGCCAGTTGGCGGAGCCTTGGGTGGAAGGCGCTTTGGAGCAAGGTCTTCAACGTCCTCACGATCAGCGTTGGCTTGACTGGATTCGCACTTCTGTATCTTCGGCACCCGGAGTGGGGCCTCAATGCCGACCAAGACAAGACGACCCTTATCGCGGGCGCCCTCGACGTTAAGACGGTCTACTGGGTCGCCTTCCTGATCTTCCTGAGCCTGTTCGCGACGATCGGCAATATCTGGCGGATCGTCGAATCGCTCCGGCGCTCACCGATGTCGATCGGTGGGTTTGTCTCCCACCTTGGCATTGCCGTCTTTATGGCCGGCATGATCCTTTCCCGAGGGTTGGAACGGCATGAGCGCTTCAACGTCACCCGATCCTCGCCGGATGAAAAAATGGGCTTTTCGGTCACGTTGAAGGAAGATCCCAAACCCGAGCAGCTCTTCGACCGCAATCACAAGATGTCCTTCGACGTGACGGGACCCGACGGCACGTTTGTGGCGAGGCCCGGTCTGTACTATACGGAAGGTCCCGACGGTCCCAAACCCATGGTCTGGCCGCACATTCAGCGCTATGGGACTCATGACGTCTACTTGGCCATGGGACCGCCCGCTATGGCGTTTTGGGAAAATCCGGAGTTCTTCAAGCCGGGTGAGCGTCGCACGATTCAAGACGTGACGGTGACGTTTCATGGCTATGACATGGTTGGGCAGCCAGGCACGGCCGGCACCAAGTTTGTCGGGAAGGTTACGGTCGAATATCGTGGCGAGCAGTTCGAGGCTAATCCAACATTCGCAATAGGTGAGCCTGGAACAATGCCAGTCACTGGTCAATTCCGGGTGGCTCTCAGCAAGATCGATGCCGCCACCCAAGGCGCCGAACTCCAACTCTATTTCAGGGAAGCGGTCTACCCAATCGAGATTTATTACAAGCCAATGACTGGGCTCGTCTGGGCAGGGGCTGGTATCCTCGCACTCGGTGGATTTTTGGCGGCTTTTTACCGCCGAACGAAGCCCACGAAGCCCGGCCAGACCGGAGAACTTGACTCGATCCAGAATTCCGATAGCGAGAACGAAGTACCGAACGACAATGCGCCTGCTCCAATTGCTTAAATCGAAGCTGCACCACGCCCGCGTGACCTATGCCAATCCCGACTATGTCGGCAGTATCGAGATCGATGGCGAACTCATGAAGCATGTAGGAATTCGTGACGGGGAGATGGTCCAGATTTGGGCCGTCGATCACTCGTCGCGACTCAACACCTACGCATTCGCGGGACCGAAAGGCGTCATTGGATTGAACGGGGGGGCGGCTCGCTATTTCAACGAAGGGGATCGCCTCATCATTTGCGCATTCACCTGGACGGACGAAGAGATCGTTCCTCAAATCGTCCTGCTCGATGAGAAGAATGAGATTGTGCGGGACATGACCCCGTTCACGATCACCGGTTAGAACATGGATCTAGGGCAGTTACTGGCCGATTCGGGGGCAATCCTCAAAGGGCACTTCATCCTCACCAGCGGGCGACATAGCGATACGTATTTCGAGAAGTTTCGAGTGTTGGAACGTCCCGATGTGCTTTCGGCCCTGTGCGCGGAGATCGCCGCCCACTACTCAGATTCACCGCCAAGTGGATTCGACTTTGTCGCGGGTCCCACGACGGGCGGGATTATCATTGCCTTCGAAGTCGCTCGGCAGCTGCAACTGCCCGCGGTCTATGTCGAGACTGAAAACGGAGCCAAAACCCTGCGAAGGGGCAAGACCCTTCCTGGCGGCGCCAAGGTCCTGATCGTCGACGATGTGCTGACGACCGGCACCTCGCTCTTGGAAACGAGATATGCGATTGAAAATGCGGGTGGCGAGGCCGTCGGCTATGCGGTCTTGATCGATCGATCTCCACCTGAGTTGGACCTGGGCTTGCCTACATTCGCCGCCTATAAGGTCGAAGCAGAATCTTACGCCCCGGCGGAAGTTCCGGAATGGCTCGCCGCCATTCCCACTTCAAAGCCGGGCACTCGGTCCGCAATCGACTAACCACCCTTGGCCAGTCTGGCGTAAGTCTCCTTGTCCACCGCCCGCATCAGACATTCCTCGTAGGAGCAGTTTCCGTTTCGGAAATGCGCCGCAAGCGATGCGTCCATCGTTTGCATACCGATCTGTTGGGAGGTCTCGATCATCGAGTACATCTGATGGGTCTTTCCTTCCCTGATCAAGTTCTTGATCGCCGCCGTCCCGAGCATGATCTCGATCGCGGCGCAACGTCCACCACCCAGGCGTGGCAACAACTGTTGAGAAATAACCCCTTCCAAGGTGTTCCCTAGCAAGACGCGAATTTGATCCTGTTGATCGCTTGGGAAGACGTCGATGATACGGTCGATCGTGCTCGGCGCATTTCGCGTGTGCAGCGTGCCGAAGACCAAGTGGCCCGTTTCCGCAAGCGTGAGCGCGGCTTCAATGGTTTCAAGGTCGCGCAACTCACCGACGAGGATGATGTCCGGGTCTTCACGGAGAACCGCACGGAGGGCATTGTGGAACGAGTAGGTGTCCGCGTGCATCTCGCGCTGGTTCACCATGCACTTCTTGTGGGCGTGCAGGTATTCGATCGGGTCCTCGATCGTCATGATGTGACCTGAGAAATTGTCGTTGATATCGTCGATCATCGTGGCGATCGTCGTCGATTTACCGGAACCAGTTGGTCCCGTAACCAAGATCAGCCCTGATGTTCGCTTGGACACCTCTCGAATAACCGCCGGCAATCCCAATTGCTCAAAGGATGGAATCTTCGTCGGAATGACACGAAGAGCGCCTGCCACGGACATACGCTGCATGTAAACGTTGAATCGGAATCGAGCCAGACCTTTGACGCTGTAGGCGAAGTCCAATTCGTGGGTGGACTCAAACTTCTCGATGTTGTCGTCGGAGAGGGTTTCGTAGATCATCCGCCGGGTGTCCTCAGGTTCGAGAACCGTGAACGGAAGCGGCACGATCTCGCCGTCTTGCCGCA
>JADZBW010000343.1 GCA_020851885.1 Fimbriimonadaceae bacterium
GACGCGGCCTGGAGGCGACCGATTCCCTGCGAAAGCTGGATGGCCATCGAGTTCGCCTCAAAGGGTTTATGGCTCAGATGGAAGAACCGCCCAAGGGTGGATTCTGGCTGGTGCCAAGGCCCGTCTTTCAAGATGAAAGCGGTGGCGGCGCCGGCGACCTCCCTCCCAACTCGGTGTTCGTCATCGTGCGCAGCTCGCCCAACAAGTCGATCTCCTACCTGCCAGGCGGCATCGCGGTGACCGGCACCCTCAAGCTCTCGAACAAATCTCCCCGAATTTCACTCGTGCTGGACTCATCCAAAGAGATCGGCGTCGCATCGAAGAAAGGACTAAAAAGACGATGATCAAAACCTCGTTCGGAATTCTCGCCGTTGCGTTGACCGGGATGGCGGTCGCTGCCCCGAAAATCCGGGTCATGCCATACGATGGCGCCCGCTTCTTGGCGGGGCAGATGTTCGACGTGCGCGTGGAATTCACGCCAAGCCAGCCCGGAAGGCAAATTGTGGAACCAATGCTCATGATTGCGGGAAAGAGCGTTCCCGTCGTTCTCGATGCGGCCAATGGATTCACCATTCGAGCCTACAGACTCAAGGACCCCAGCCACTACACGATCGAAGCCACGGCGAAGGAGTCGGGAGACAACCAGACGACACGAACGTCGATCGGTTTCCGCATCGAACAGGCAGGTGGAAACAAGCGTCGTATCAAAAACATCATCATCTGCCTGGGCGATGGGATGGGCATGGCTCATCGAACGGCGGCGCGAATCGTGCGGTATGGGGTCAAAAATGGAATTCCCCAGGGATTCCTCAATATGGATCGGATGCCCGGCTATGGCGCCGTTTCCACGCATTCGCTGGACTCCTTTGTAACCGATTCCGCCCCTGGGATGACGGGCTATGTGAGCGGCAACCACAACGACAATGGCTCCGAAGGGGTCTACCCGGACAACACCAAGGACGCCTTCGACAATCCCAGAATCGAATATCTTTCCCAATTCCTGCATCGAACCTATGGAACGAGTCTGGGAATCGTAACCACCGCCGACATCGAAGATGCTACTCCCGCCTCGCAGATGGTCCACACCTATGATCGGGGCAAAGGAACCGGAATCTGCAACCAGTTCTTTGCCGAACGCAACCGATCCGGCTTGAAAGTGCTGATGGGTGGCGGTCGAAAGTGGTTCTTGCCCGAAGGTCAGTTCGGTTCGAGCCGGGCGGCAGCTACCAATTTCGCCTATGCCACCGATTTGCTGTCTAGCGGTTGGAATCCCGGCGGCAACACCATCGATACCTCCGCGATGTCGACTTCGACCAGTTTGATCGATTCATTCAAGCGAGTGGGTTTTGGCTATGTGGACTCGGCTACGGCGTTGAAATCGGTGCCTGCCGATGCCACCAAATTGCTCGGCCTCTTCGCTTACGGGAACATGAACGTCTCCATGGAGAAGATCGCCAAGCGTCGCAATCCAACGAAACCCGGCGCGGTGGACGACTACTTCGCACCCGATCAACCCATGCTCGACGAAATGGCGGAAGCGGCGCTCAAAGTACTGGACAACAACAATAGAACAAACGGCAACCGGGGATTCAACCTTCTGATCGAGGGTGCCCATATCGACAAGCAGTCGCACGCGATGGATGCAGATCGCGCCATCTGGGAGGTTCTGGAGTTTGACCGAGCCGTCGGCAAGGCGATCGAATATGCCAAGACGCACGACGACACGATCGTGCTCGTTCTCGCCGATCATGAGTGCTCAGGCTTCAGCCTGGTTGGCGCCCTGAAGAAATCGATGTCGGAGATGCAGGCACTGCCAAGCGATCGGGACAAACTCGGCCCGGATACCCATCCCGCTCGACAGGCGGCGGTTGGCACCTATGAGGGTGCCGGTTTCCCTCACTACCCAATCTTGGCCGATGGTTTCCCGTTGACGGCAAATATCGATCGAAAGCTCGTGGTGGGCTTTGGTGCCGGGGCGGATCGATACGAGGACTGGCTGTCCAACGCCATTCAAGTCTATGACGGATCGGCTCCAAAGTAGAACAAAGACAAGATGGGCAAGGGTAAGGGACCGAGTGGCTTGACCCATGACCTATCGATTATCGGTAGATCCCCCAAGAAGGATTCCGGGTTCTTTATCCGTGGGACCGTCGCTGGAGGCTCCGCGGTGCACACCGCCGTCGATATCCCGGTCACGGTCTATGCAAAGGACCGCGATGTCTGGTTGCAATTTGTTGGACAGCAACAAAACGTGGATATCTTCTTCAAGCACATGCGAGCTGCCATGGGCGGTTACTAGAATGCTTGGGGTGGATTCGGTTCGAATCCGCCCCATCACTCATTCCGCCAGCCAGACTCTGATCGCGTCGATTTCGTTGCGCGTCAGGTTGTGTCCGGCATCGACCCAGTGATGGGTGACTTCCGCCCCGCCCGACGTCAACTGCGCCTCGAGTTGGAGCGCATTCTCGTTGGGAACGATCGGGTCCAGCTTGCCCGTCGAAAGGAACGCCCGTTTCCCCGCCAGCCCACTTGCTTGCAGATCCGGCAGGGTCACCATGGCTCGAATGAACACCCCGTCGTGCACTGCATCAGGATGGAGGCACATCAAGGAGTGTCCGATGTTTGCGCCGTTGCTGAACCCAATCGTCACGACGCGGGATGGATCGAAGCCGTACTTTCGCGCGGACGCCGCGATGAACCCAGCCAATCCCGCCGCCTCCTCTCGAATGCTCTGGATATCGAAGACCCCTTCGGCAAACCGACGGAAGAACCGGAACGCTCCATGCTCGTCGATGTGTCCACGAGGACTGAGAATGGCGGCTCCGGGAAGCACGGTCTCGCCCAGGGGGATGAGGTCGTTTTCGTTTCCGCCCGTTCCGTGGAGAAGCAGAAGCGTCCGCTTCTCCTCCGGATTCGTTGCCGGTACAAACCGATGAACAAAGGTCTCTGACGACATCAAGGCGCGACCTCGATTTGCACCTTTTGGTGCGGCAGTTTCAGCTTGGGCAGGGCCTTCTCAATCCTTTCGCGCATCGGCTCGTACATCGCGGGCAGGCGCAAAGTGGTCCCCAGCATTTCCGGCGATTCGTCGACCGTCATGCCGGGAGTAAGGGTGGCAATTTCGAACAATACTCCCCCGGGCTCTCGGAAGTAGATGGACTTGAAGTAGTCGCGGTTCATGACGGGACTGACGTGATAACCCTCTTTGGCGATCGACTGGTGGTATTCCAATTGAGTCCCTTCGGTCGAAGTCGCCCAGGCGATGTGGTGGACGCCTCCGTGGCCGCCATGCCCATAGGGAAGCGCGGGATCGAGGACCAGGTCCAGGAAGCTCCCAGGGCCTTTTCGGGATGCCTGGAGGCGAATGCGAGAGCCCTCATCGCGCAGCAGTTCAAAACCCATCGTCCCGGTCAGGAGTTTGAGGGTCGCTTCGCCGTAGTTCTCGGTGATGGTGACGGAGTGCATTCTACTGATTGCTCGCTCATGCGGAACTGGACCGGATTCGTAAGGCGCTCCTGGCGTGTACTCCGGTGAAGCGACCAATTCAAGCGGCAGGCCGTCATGAGCCCGGAACGCCACGATTTCCTCGCCGTTGCGGGTGATCGCTTGGTCGAAATCGACGCCTTCCATTTTGAATCGCTCCATCCACCAGCCAATGGAATCGCCAGGGATCGCCAGTCCAGTGGCGGTCACCTGACCCGCACCAATCTTGGCCTTGCGTCCCTCGTAGGGGAAAAAGGTCAATCCGGAGCCTGGAGTGCCCAACCCATCGCCGAAGTAGAAATGGTAAGCCGTGGGGTCGTCGAAGTTGACGGTCAGCTTCACCAGCCGGAGTCCAAGCACGCCTGTATAGAAGTCGACGTTTGCTTGGGCATCGTCGGTGATCGCGGTCATGTGATGGATGCCTGGAATTCGTTCAGATGTCATTTCGTTGCCTCACGCAGAGAATAACGTCATCAAGTGCCTGATCCTGGCGGGAGGATTCTCAGTCCTGTATTCCAGCGCACACTTTGGAGCAGGGCTAGATCGCGAGAACGCCTTGCGAGCAATCGGCGACCGGGCCAAAAGACCTTCGATGAATGAGGCAAGGTCCGAGCTCTCGAAGAGTCGCTAAATGGTCGGGGGTCGGGTAGCCGAAGTGTCGTTCAAAGCCATAGCCAGGGAACCTATCCGCAATGTCGACCATATAGCGATCTCGCGCGGTCTTGGCCAGGATAGACGCTGCCGCGACGGAGGCAAGTTTCCCGTCGCCTTTGATCACCGCCTCGGCTCGGCCCAGTAGTTCTCGAGGAACCTTGTTTCCATCGACATGAATGGCGCCCCAATGCTCGCCAAGGTCGCCGTAGGCTCGATTCATCGCGGCCATGCTTGCCCAAAGGATGTTCAGACGGTCGATTTCGTCTGGCTCGACAAAGCAAATCGCCCATCGCGCCTGTTCCTTGATTCGGCGTTCCAGCTTTTCTCGCTGAGCGCCGTCCAGTTGCTTGGAATCATTCAGGCCCCGGCAGTCGAAGTCTGGTGGGAGAATGACCGCCGCTCCGACGACCGGGCCGGCGAGGGGACCTCGCCCCGCCTCATCGAGCCCGGCGGAATCAGGAATGTGTTCGAGCAGCTTCATGGAACGACATCCCAAAGACGTGCGAAAACGCCGCCAAGACCCGGGGTTTTGCCATTTCGGTGGTCACGGGCTTCCCAACCTCCTGACTCAGAGAAGTGACTCCATATCCCGTGATCCCACACGGCACAATCCAATCAAACGGTCCGAGATCGTTGTCGCAGTTCAGCGCGATTCCGTGGAGGGAAATCCATTTCGAGACCTTGATTCCGATGGCCGCGATCTTCTTCTCGCCCACCCAGACTCCGGTATTGACGCTGGAACGGACTCCCGTCAGGCCAAAGGAACCGCAGACGTCGATCATCGCTTCCTCCAGATCACGAAGCCACTTGTGAAGGTCCTGGCCATGCCGGCGAAGGTCGAATATCGGGTAGATCACCAATTGGCGCGGACCATGATAGGTCACGTCGCCCCCGCGGTCCGTCTTGACGATTTCGATGCCACGACGCTCATATTCTTCGACGGAAAAGAGTAAGTTTTCCTCATGAAAACTGGCGCCAAGCGTGTAAACCGGTGGATGCTCGACGAAGATGACGGTGTCCTCCCGAACCCCGGCTTTCAAATCGTCGGCGATTTGCTTTTGGACTTCCCAAGCTGCCAGGTAACCCAGCGAGCCTAGGTCGAGCGTGTCTGCCAAGGTTCGTCCACCATCGGGTTGAGGGCAAGCAAAACGTTCTGGCCGTCGATCTGCTTAGCCAAAGGGATGAACTCCTCGACCGGGAGGTGTTCGGAGACGGACTCGGTCACCGCGATTCCACCAACCGGGGCCGCCGCTTGAACATGAGCTGCGATGTCGATAACCTCCGTAAACTCGACTTCGTCCAAATCCCCGACGATCTCTCCCATGTGGAGGCCGATTCGGAGCCGGAACGGGAGTTGGAGGCGGTTGTCTTCCCGGTTGAATCGCTCGATGTCGGTTTGAATACGCTTGGCCGCTGAAAACGCCTCGACCGCGCTTCCAAAGGCGATCACCGCACCGTCTCCCGCAGTTGAATGGACGCGCCCGTTCAGATTTCGGGAGAGCATTTCCAAGAGATTCTGGTACTCACGGAAAGAGTATTCGACCGCCAGCGGATCGGCATAGGACTTCATCTCCGAGCTCTTTGCCGCATCTACGACCATCACGCAGATGCAGGATCGGCGATCGCTTAGCTTCCACTGGATTCGGACCATCTCGGCAAGGATCGATGCGGGGTCGTTTTGGGCCAAGTTGAGTTCCTTGGCCGCACGTCGCTGAACCACCCCGCCGAGCGCTCCGAAGAAGGAGACCACGGCATAGCCAATTGCGGAAAACAGCAAAGCGAGGGGCGATTCATTATTTGCCAATGCAGGCAAGTTCAGAAGCTTGGTGCCGATCAGGATTGGGGGCAGCCCACCGATAGAGACCGCCAACGACTGGAGAAAACCCATCCAGAAGTTCTTTGCAAAAAAGCCGGCGAGGATGTAGACGATCAACACGACCACGGCCAAAATCAGTTGCCCAAAAATTGCCCAATTCAGATTGATTGCCCCGGGCATCGCGACCCCCGAGGCGACGGTCAGCAGCACCTTGAGCGTGCCCAAGAGAAGACCGGTCAGAAGGGCCCAAAGCGGTCCGGTATTGATCAGCGCTTTGACGAAATCCGTATCGAAAATGCCTTCCTGGGGGGTGAGACCCTGACTGGCATCGAGCCTCTCCTGCAGTTGGAAGTAGTGCTCCAACAACTCCTGGCGGGACATCCGATCTTCGCGCAGGTTGTGGCGAAGCATGTCGATATAGGCTCCGAGAACGGCAGCGCCACCACCGATCGCCGCATAGGTCGAGCAGAGCACGAACATGCCGAAGGAAGCCAGCAACAGGAGCCCGGCCAGAACCCCTTGCTCTTGGTCCTTCATTTCGAGCCACATGGAGATCATGACCAGGAACGAAAGGCCGATCCAAAGGGCCAGTCCGCTCAGCATCGCAAAACGGA
>JADZBW010000344.1 GCA_020851885.1 Fimbriimonadaceae bacterium
GTATTCCTTAAACGAAACGTCGTACCCCAGTGCGACTTTGTAATCCATACGGGAACCATCTGGCATCTGGGCTCTGCCTTCGGTAAAGGCCCAGAGCCCTCCCAGGCTGGTCACGGTCTCCGAGCCATGGGACGTTTGCTTCGGCTGGTCGGGCCCCATGCTCATCTCACTTTCGCTGCGCCATTCGCCGACGAGCTTTTGAAGCCACTCGTGTTCTCGGACCGGCTTAGTCCCCATCTCCATCGCATCCTGTGTTTCTGTACTCATCCCTTCCTCCAAGATCTTCCTAGACGACGTCCAGCTTCCACAAGGTTTGCCGCATGACGAAAGTTCCCTCGCGCTCGTCCGGTTGGACGCAATACGGTCGTGAAGAAAGGCTCTGGAAGCAGCCGAACCGCTCCCGAGCCAGAACTTGCCTTTGTGAGTTAGCGTTACCCGCCGACTTTGAAAGCCGAATCCGTCACTGCCGAATCAGCCTTGGCAGACTTGAAGTCCATGATCCATTGTTCGCCGCCGGCAAATGTTGCCGTAACCTTCATGGGGACTCTTGCACCGCCAACGTTCTTGTAGTTGGCATAGTCCATCGAGGAGATGACGGTACCGATCGTCGAGCGTCGGATATTGACCATGCGCAGCAACAGGCCAGACTTCTTGTCGAAGTAGAGCTCTTCGGTCGACTTCGTCGATGGTCGCGAAGCGCGAACGACGATCACTTCCGTCTTGCCGATCACGTCCTTTCCGGCAACGGACATCCCGACGAGTCCCGCGAAACCATCATCGCCCCGCCAAGCTCGTCCCATGCGATTGAATACGGCGGCCGGTTCATCGACCATCGGATTTGGGCCGTACCAGGTCGCTTGCCCGTCGGAACCTGCTTTACGCTCCCCGGAGACGATGGTGAATTTGCCGCCGGTGGCCTGGATGAATACGAGGGGTAGGGTCTCCGCCTTGTGGGTCACGTCGTTTGGTGCGGTCAGGTTGCCGGAACGGACGATGGCGGCCGTCGCGGTACCCACCGTCGCGTTGTGCTTTGCGATCAGTTCATCCGGCTTTGGCGGTGAATCAAGTCGCGGGTGGCGCATGGCGATCCCGTTGGGAATAGGAGCCGCGGCGGGATGTTCCTGGCCGTTGTGACAGCTATTGCAGGTTACTTCCAGGCGATTGTTGAAATACTTGGCATTGATGTCCCGCTGCATGAGAACCATCTTTCGCGAGGTTTCCTTGGCCCGAGTGTCGGCTGAGAAGTCTTTGGCGTCGTGACAACCTGTGCACTCCATTTTCATCGATGCCGCCATGAACTGCATCGCCGGCATCAAGTCGCTGGCAGGAACTCCTTTGAAGACTTCGATCTTCTTGAAGACCTGTTCGGCCAATGGGGCCTGCGCTTCTCCGCCCTGCTGGGACGCGACGAACAACACGGGGGTTGCTGACAGGGCAAGGAACAGAATTCTGGTTGGGACGCTTGGCATGACAGTCATTATGCGCCGAAAGGAAACGGATCCTTCGGCTCACCCAATGCCTGATCCACTTTCAAACGAGGGGGATGAGTCTCCTATCTCTTCCTTCTGGTGCAGCTAGCAACGATCCCTTTCTAAGACTTTCGACGTCTTCGAAGGAGCCCGACGGCGCCCAGTCCCAACGCGACCATCGTGGCCGGTTCGGGCACAGGGGTCAATTCGCCAATGAACGTGGAGTTCGTTGCGGTGGTAACTGTGTTCAGATTGAGGGTGAATGTGCCGCCACCGGCGAGGTTCGCGTAGGCACCGGTACCACCCGTGTAGGACCAAATTCCGTCACCGGAAACTCCCGGTCCATTGGTGCTGGAGTTGTTCAATGTCAAATTGAACGACATCGAATCGCCAGAACCGTTGCTGAAGATGCCGCTGCCAGGTTGGGGAGGCGTGTTGTTCACGACCGAATAGGTGTCGGTCGTGAAGGCGGGCATGGCGATGCTTGTGTTCTGGAAGATCACATTCTCATTGAAGGTTACATTCGCTCCCGCCGTGAATGTGCCAACCGAAATGATGTCGATATGAAATGCGGAAGCCTGGGCCAATGCCGCGCAAAGGATGCCAAACGTCAGCGTCGCACGCATGAATTTCATATGCAATTCTCCATCTCCAATCTAAGAACAATTCACTATAACCCACATGGCCGATCAAGAGGCGAATTCATACCTGGTGACATTGCCGGTTATCAGGCGGACGGCCTGAAATCCCATCGGCCCAAGATTGATCCCCAAGGTCACGAATCGCCGCAAGATTCTCAGCTTGTCGAGCGACAATCTTAGCCGCGTCCAGGCTGCAATAACGATTCAAGCAACACGCTTAAATCTTTCTTAAATTCCCTGTAATTTGCACTAATTAGACGTTATCATTCAGGGCATGACCCTCAAGGAGGCCCGCACTGAACCATTGATCGTCTTCTCCCGAAAGAGAGATGGCGATTCGTATGTCGTTTCATCAGCTCCGGTAACCAATTCCGACCGAGTTGGCCACCCCTTTGCGATCACCTTCGTTCTAAGCTATCCGGCGCTGCCCAATGGAATGCCAAATTCCAGCGATCTGGCACACCTGGGCAAAATCGAAGATCGTTTGGTTAGCGAACTCGCAACCGAACGTTCGATCCATATCGGCCATATCACGGGGGCGGGCAAGATGATCGTCGTCTTTTATGCAAATCAAAAGATCGAGGCGCCGGTTTCCGTGAAAACGGGCCTCTTCAAAAAGGAGGCATTCACGCCGGATTGCCGGCACGATCCAGACTGGACTTACTTCGAAACGACGTTTGAGCCGACGATATCCGAGCGCGAGACTTACCTGAACAAGCCGCTTCTCGAAATTCTGGCGAAGCACGGGGACGACCACGCCAAACCCCGGCCGGTGGATTTTGCCGCCCGATTCCCGGTAGAGCAGCAGCGATCCGATTTCGTCGCCCTCATGATTTCGGAAGGGTTCAACATGGGGGAACAGGGGACCTGGGAGCCCGTGCCCGGCGAATTCTGGTGTGAACTGCGGAAGTCGATGACGGTGGAGAATGACGCCATCGGTCAAGTCACCGGGATGCTGCGCGAGCGCGCGTCTAGCTTTGGCGGCGAGTTCGACAGCTGGTGCTGTGCCGTCGAGGAGTGAATTCGTCAGGCGTGGAACATCAGGCAACCCGCTACGCCATGATTTTTGAAGTTGACGTAACCGACGCTCCACGCTCCCGTCTGTTAAACTCGAACCATGCGCAAGTACAGCATTATCGGACTCCTCGCTCTTGTCAGCTCTCTATTCCTCCTCGGCTTCATGCAGAGCGCAAGTATCGACCGCAAGCAGCTCCGTGAGATGCTGGTGCAGTTGGGCTACGAGGTCAGCGATCTCTCCTCCGAAGCAGGCAAGGAGAAGTACTCGGTCAAATTCACCACCGCCGATCTGAACATCCCGGTCGGATATGAGATCAGCCCGAGCGGCTCCTATATTTGGATGACCGTGAACCTGGGCGAAGCCCCCAAAGAGCCGTCCGCTAAGTGCCTGGAGCTTTTGAAACAGAACGGCAAGGTCCAACCGACATTCTTCTACATCACGGAAGCAGGCCGCCTGATGGGTGCCCTCGCGGTGGAGAATCGCGGGGTGACAAACGCGATCTTGCGACAACGGTCGGAGTTTCTGATCGGCAATATTGGAAAGACCAAGGACGTCTGGCAGAAGTAAAGGGAGTCCCTTCTCGGGCCCTGGGATCGCCGAATTTATTCGGCGCTTCTCTGCCCCTGGGATCGCCGAATTTATCCGGCTCTACTCTGGCCCTGGGATCGCCGAATTTCTTCGGCTCTACTCTGCCCCTGGGATCGCCGAATTTATTCGGCTCTACTCTGCCCCTGGGATCGCCGAATTTATTCGGCTCTACTCTGGCCCTGGGATCGCCGAATATATTCGGCTCTACTCTGGGCCGAAGCGGGAATGGGTGAGTGGGGGACGAGTGAGCTCCATCCGCTAACTACCCCCCTCCAGCGCTTCCTCTAACCCCCTTGCCAGGGTTTGAGATCTCGCGGCGGGATCTTATCCCCGACCACGTGCTTCGCCATCGCTTCCAGTTCCCCGGCCCAAGGGACGGTTTCATAGAAGGAGATCGACCCAGATGCCGTCTCGATGACGATCCGCCCGACGTTCCTTTTCCTGGTGCGGCGGCCAAAGCCATCATCGACCACGTAGTCCGTCGCGAACATCGAATCCTCGCGGAAGACGTTGTAGATATCCGTGATCGCCGCCCGCACCTTCAGACGGCCAAAGCGGTCGTGCCAGGAGATCCAGCCGCCCTTCCACTCGATTCGCTCATTGAAGAAGCTGAGGATCATCATCATGCCGAGGACGACGAAGCAGAGGGGGATGACGCTGAAAAGGATAGCGGGGAAAACTTGGAAGGAGCCATTGCCGGCCACTCCGTTAACGGTGACCTCACCTCGGGCCGAGGCGAGGAACCCGGCGATGCCAAACGGCACGCAGACCAAGATTAGGACGATTCCGACGATCAAGTTGATCGGGCGGCGGAAGTCGAACACCCGGTCGATGGTATTCGGAAGGGCGTTTTGCATGTAGGTTCCTATTATCGCCCGGGAGCCTTGATAGGTCACCGCTCAGCCACGAAGCACGGCAAGGCGATGCAGAGCTGCCACGACCTTCCCTTCCTTGAACTCGCCATCGATATGGCCGTCGCAGAAGCGCTCCCCCCGGCCCAGGAGCATGAAGTACCGGCGGATTTGGTCGATCGTCGCGTTGGCGAAGTAATCCGCGTCGAAGGTCGTGCCAAGCACGTTGAACTCGACCCCCTCGCGCGTTTCATCCTCGGGCAGCGCTTCATAGGGATGGATACCGTCGGCCAAAAGAGGGTAGCGATTTAGAAACTCCGCGACGACGGGATGGTAGCTCGGGTAGGGCATCATCATCTGCCGCACTCCATCTTTGTCGAAATAAAACGGATCGGACCAGGTTGCAGGGACGAATTCGGGGTTCTCGAACGATGGGAGTAGCTCCAAGAGTTGGTCGATGACGGCGATCTGGGCTTGCGTCAGCTTAGGGTTCTTCATAATTTCTTCTGTATAGGGAGGAATACTCCATTCTCGTTGCCGTTTCGCGATGTCCTGGCGGCGGTCGCCAAATGTGGGCGGCTGGAGTTCGATGAGAATACAACCCTGGGTCGTTACCAAGCGAATCGAAATGGAACCAGGCTATACTGTCCGAGGTCGCTCCCACCGTCGGAATTAAGGAAGCCGGCGTTGCGTAGGCGAGGCAGCGTTAGAGAGGCCGCCCAGCCACCGACCGAACTCTCCCTCTTTTTCTTGTTGGCCCAAAGATCCTCCAGGGCATTACAATGCAAGGATGCGACTCTTAATAACCTTGCTTGTTGGGGCGTTAGCTCACTTGGCAGTTGCCACCGGTGTTCCAACCCAGGCGGATAGGGACATGGATGCGCGGAGAACCGCTTTTCTTGAAGCATTCAGGAAAAGCGATGCGTCGACGATGAAGTCGATGTACTCGGACGATGCCATTCTGCTTTCTTTCGATGGTCGCGTGATTCGGGGTTCGGGATCCATTTCCCAGGGTATGGAGATGTTTTCCCAGCAGGTCGAATTAGAACTCAAGCCCATTCGCAGTTCTACTTCCGGCGATCTGTGCTACGAAGCCGGTACTTGGAGACACTTGAAGAAGGGCACCCGGTCCGAGGCGGGGGCAGGAACCTATGTTTGGGTTTGGAAGAAGGATTCAAAAGGTACTTGGCGGATTGAGATGCACTCGGTGACCATGAAATCTTAGAATGTAGCGAGCGGCCAACGCCCAAGATCGCAACAGGTTGCTGCGACACCAGAAAAAC
>JADZBW010000345.1 GCA_020851885.1 Fimbriimonadaceae bacterium
AGTTCGACCTTCGAGCAGCCCAACCTCTACGATGCGGTGGACTATTACCAACCCCACACCTACCCCTCGGACATTCGGACGGCGATTTCCAGCTGGAAGCAACCGGGAGACAAACCCGCGTTCTTTGGCGAGTTCGGCCCTGGGGTCCTGGGGAAGAAGGGCCAGCGGATGGACGTGCGAGACGGGATTTGGGCCGGTCTGCTCTCTGGCCATGCCGGAGCAGGGAGTTTTTGGTCCTGGGATATTGTCCATTCCGAGGACCTTTACGGCGAGTGGAAGATCGCGGGCAAGGTTCTTGACGAATCCGGGCTCAAGGACCGGCCAGGCGCCCGACCTCAAAACGTCAAGATCTCGACCGCTGGCACCTCCGATCTCGTCTTCAACCCCGGGATCAGCTGGGGCAACACCACCCGGGCCCGGTTCAGCTTCCAAGCCGGTTCAAAGCCGGATGGCCTCGGTGAACTTTCTTCTTTCCTTCAGGGTACTGGGCATCGGGAGATGTTCCCGGAGCCGCTCACGTTCGTGTTTCGTGCCCCCAAGGCGGGCCGGTTCACAATGCGCCTGGGCCAAGTCTCCAAGGGCGGTGGAAATGTGAAGGTCACCCTGAACGGCAAGGTAGTCGGCACGACCGCGGTCCCTGGTGGAGCGACGGATGCGCCAGCAAATCCCAATTTCCTCGCCGTGGACTATCCGGCGGGCGCCAACGAAATCCAGGTCGAGAACGTAGGTCAGGACTGGGTGACGATGGTGTCCTACTCTTTCTCCGACATGGATTTCGAGGCCTCGGTCCAGGCGATCGGCCAAGTCGATTGGCTGATGGTACGGATCACTGCGAACGGGGAAGCGAACCCTGGGCAGGCGACGCTCTCCTCCCTCGGCCTGGCGCCCGGAACCTATGAGCGAACCGTCACCGACCTTGACAATGGACAATCCTCCAAGTCTGAAGCGAAATTCGAATCGGTGGGCCATACCGAGAAAGTGTCGCTGCCGGGTCGGGACGTGATGGTAGTGTTCCAGGCGAAGCGCTGAGCGCTGAGTTTCGAACGTCCCGCCGTTCTTGCCACCCAAGTCCGAACAAACCCCAACCGCTCCACCCAATGCCGATGCAAATGATGCAAATCCCATGATGTGCGGCCAAAGTCTGTAGAATCAGTCATGGCCCGTTGGAACTGGATCGCGCTATTACCGCTCGTCGCCTTGGGTTGCGCGGACCCCGATGCCGGTGCGTTGGCGGGAGACAAGCGCATGGAGTGCCGGGCCGGGAAAACATCAGTGAGGTTGGAGCCAGGGTGGTCTTGTACGCCGGGTCGGGAAACCGGTGGCCTGATGGTCTCCTTGGCCACCCCAGAGGGGACCTGCAAGATCACGATCGAGCCCTCGTTTCAGGTGACCAAGGCACCGAAGCAAGGCTGGGAGCAATGGGCGGTTGAAGAAGGCAGCGCCCATCCCGAACGATACACAAGCCCTCCGATTTTCGGTCACCTTGCCCTGGGGCAGATGGAAATGTATTTCTTGGAGGGTTCCGCCAAGGGCGGGCTGAAGCGTCGGGATGGGGTGCTGGTGCTGGACAAAAGGGCCGCGCAATTCAGCGAGGAGCATCCGGCAAGTTCCAAGGCGGCGGAGGGCGAGGTCGTGACGGTGCTTCGGAGCCTGAAGCTATGGTGAAAACTTCAAGAAATCGGAGAGACGGATGGCAGTGATGGTTGGGCTCGCTCTACTCGCGGCCTTCTCGCCGACAACTCTGACGGTCGGCGATGGGCGCACTTATTCGCAAATCGTTGACGCAGTGGCGGCGGCGAAGACCGGAGACACCATCGCCGTCTATCGCAAGGTCGAGGGGTACCTCGGCACCGCCGTTCTGATTCGAAAAGCAGGGTTGAAGATCGTCGGCATGGAGAGTCCGCGGATCATCCTCGATGGCGGGAGCTTTGAGTACAGCGGGGCAGGCTCCGTGCCAAGGGCGATCTTCCAGGTCGATCCCGGATCGGATGGGGTGACGATCGAGAACTTCGAGCTTCGCGGCGCCCATAACCTGTCCTTCAACGGGGCGGGAGTTCGAATCAACGCCGCCAACCGCGTCACCATCCGAAACTGCGAAATACACTCAAACGACATGGGGATCATGTCGAACGGCATCGCCGGCAATCCTCACGCCGGCGAAGATCAGCTGATCGAGAACTGCTCGATCCATGAAAACGGCAACTTGAAAGACCCCGGATACAACCACAACCTGTACCTTGGCGGGACCAGCGTCACCGTTCGATTTTGCGATATTTACCGATCTTTGACCGGCCACAACCTGAAGAGCCGCGCTCACTTCACTTTGGTCGAGTACTCGCACATCCACGACTCTTCGAATCGCGAGTTGGACTTCGTGGAGGCCTGGGACACGGAGCGGCCCAACTCCAATGCGGTCTTGCTCGGCAACCTCATCGAGAAGGATCCCCATTGCCCTGGGAATCGGGTGACGATCCACTTTGGCCGGGAAAAGGGCGAACGAGACGGATCCCTGTTTCTGTTGCACAACACGGTGACGACGCCGTTTCTTTCCGGGGTGGTCAGCCTTAGCACCGGAAAGGCAAGTTGTCGGCTGGAGAACAACGACATCCGGAACACCGCTCAGAGTCGCCCCCATTTGGTGGATGTCTCGGCCGGAGGAATGCTCTCGTCCGTCGCCGGGGGCAAGAACCTGATTGGCAAGGGGTATGACCTGGCCGGAACGTCGCTCAGGACGGAGTGGACTTTTGATCGCTATCTGGGCAAGAGCGAGTTGCCTTCGGGCATGACCCCGATCCCGGCCACTTACCGTGACGGCGATGGGAAGGCAATTCCCGCCCAGCCGAAATTCCAATGGTCAGGCACGGGAAGTTGGAACCCCGCCCGAGGCTTGGTTTTCGGGGCGGGGCCTTAGAACTCGTACTGGTCCACTTGCCGGTGCATCGTTTCGATTCGGCGAATGGTCCCGTTTTGCGATCTCATCACGATCGACTCGGTGAGCGCAAACCCTCGGCGGTAGCGGACGCCTTTGAGCAGGTCGCCGGAGGTGATTCCGGTCGCGCTGAACATCACGTTGCCATCGGCCAAGTCTCGAGTTGAGAATACGCGGTTGACGTCGCCATCGACCATCATGACCGCACGCTCGCGCTGCTCATCGGTGCTAAAGACCAGGCGGGCCTGCATTTCGCCACCATAGCAAAGTACGGCCGCCGCGGTGATGACGCCTTCCGGCGCACCGCCAATGCCCATGAGGGCATCGATGTCTGAATCTGGATCGAGCGCGGCGATGGCCACGGAAAGATCGCCATCGGGAATGAGGTGGACTCTTGCCCCGACGTCGCGGATCTCCGCGATCAGCGCATCGTGGCGCGGACGGTCGAGGATCCCGATGATCAGCTCATCGACCTCCTTACCAAGGGCCTTGGACATCAAGCGAACGTTGACTCGGGGAGGAAGGGTGATATCGACCACGCCCGCTGCTTCCACGCCGACCACGAGCTTGTCCATGTAGCAGTCGGGGGCGTGCATGAGGAACCCCTCTCCTTCGACGGCCGCGGCGAGTACGGAAATCGAATTGGGGGTGCCGTTCGCGCAGAGGTTGGTGCCTTCCAGGGGATCGACGGCGATTTGGATGGTGGGGCCATCGCCGGTACCCAGCTTTTCGCCGATGTAGAGCATGGGAGCTTCGTCGCGTTCCCCCTCTCCAATGGCGATGACCCCGCACATCTCAAGTTCGTTGAGGGTAATGCGCATGGCACTACAGGCGGCTTGGTCGGCTTCGTTGCGTTTGCCCTTTCCAACCCAGCGGGCGCTACTGAGCGCGGCGGCCTCGGTGACGCGCAAGAAATCGAGGTGGTGATTACTGGTAGCTCCAGCCCCGTTGCTGTGAACCTTCGTCGGCTTCGTTGCCATAACCATGAGTGTACTTGAAGGCAAGATTCGGGCCGCGGTAAAGATTGTGTCTATAAGGGTCGTGCTTTGTGGGTTGGCCGTTTCTCGAAATCTGGTGCTTCCTCCCTCCATGCCCACCATCGGCCTGGAGGGTTGCGCGACCCAAGCCGATAAGGTAATATCACCGACCGATTGCCGCTTAGCTCAGTCGGTAGAGCAGCTGACTGTTAATCAGCGGGTCGTAGGTTCGAGTCCTACAGCGGCAGCCACTCTTTAGGTTCAAGACCCTGCCCAAAAGGCAGGGTTTTTTGGTCTTAGCTGTTGGGATGGCAGTTGATCCGGTAAATACGGAACCTTCATCGTGCTTGAACGGGACCGGAAAATTGGGCTCTACGCTACACATGGGGGCCCCAGAAATGGCATAGAGCCAAGGATCGCGCGTGTCCCACGCGCTCTGGATTGCTGCACCCCCCGGAATGGCAGAGTGCCCTGCGATGGCTCCATCCCCCTCACCCCCAACCCCCTCTCCCCGCCATTCATCGGGGCGAGGGGGATCTCTCATCCCAGATTGGCCCGGTTACCCATTGGAATGGTTGGTGGCCCATTCCAATGGGCAGCCTCTTTGCGCGGGACAATGCCTCACCGATGTGTCCGTATACCCAAAGATCAAAGCACCCACCAGACGATGGGTGTTTTTGCTTTTGGAGCCTGATAGGGTCGGCTAAGATAGCCACAGGATGACGCGGCGCGGTTTCTTGGCGGGGGCGATGGGGACGATTGCGTTCCGCGATACCGCCTGGGCGTCCTTAAAGCAGTTGTCGCCATTGTCGGCCGGGCCCGAGGATGAGAAGTTTTGGGCGGAGGTCCGATCCCACTTCACTTTTCATGAGCGGTTGACCTCTTTTAACCACGTGGGGCTGGCGCCGACTCCAAAGGAAGTCGTAGCCGAAGTCGAACGCCAGCAGCGACGGGCGGCATCACTCCCTACTCAGGTCCTGTATCGAGAGCAGCTTCACGAGATCGATGAGGTCAGGAGTCGGTTGGCGAAGCTCATTGGCGCGAAGCCGAGCGAAACCGCGCTTACGTATAACGCGAGCTATGGACTGCAGACCGGGATTCTGGGATGGCCGCTAGAGAAAGGCGACGCAATCGCCACGAGCACCCACGACTACTCCCGGGCATTTACGGCGATTCGGCAACGTTGTCGACGCGAGGGCCTGACACTTGTCGAGGTGCCGGTCACATCGCCACCTCCATCCAAGCAGGCGATCATCGAGAGTTGGTCGGCGGCATTGAAACCGCCCGTCAAGTTGGCGGTCATGTGCACGGTCACCTTTCTGAACGGTCAAATCGTACCGGTGGCGGAGATTATCGAGCTTTGTCGGAATCGGGGCATCGCCGTGCTGTTGGATGGCGCCCAGTCGATTGGCCTCATGCCGACGACGTTTGGGGATTGGCAGCCCGAGATGTACACGGCGTGCCTGCACAAATGGCTCATGGCTCCCATCGCGACCGGCGTGTTTGCGGTGCGGGAGGGTTCCATTCGCAAAGTCTGGTCGTTATCGCCTTCGGAGGAATCGCTGGAAAGGGACATCAAGAAGTTCGAGCAGGTGGGAACTCGTTCACTCGCCCCAATTCTGGCAATCCACAAGGCGTTGGACTTCCATGAGTGGCTTGGCATGGATCTGAAGTTCAAACGGATCGAGTATCTGCGGATGAAGATTCTGAGAGCATTTGCGGAGAATCCAGATTTGGTCCTCTACAGCAATCTGGACTCCACGTCGAATTGCGCGATGATCACCGTCGGGATGCGAAAGAAAGGGACAATGGATATCGCCTCGACTCTGGCGACGGAATATGCGATCCATGTGACGACGGCTTTACGAGGCGGGATCGACGCGATCCGAATATCGCCCAATGTTTTCACCTCCCCAGCAGAGATCGATCGGCTGGTGTCGGCGGTCGAGAAACTCGCGGCAGATTGAATTTAGTTGCGCAAAATTGCCCGAACGGCGCATACTTCTGGAATGCGCGGTGTACTCGCTACGATCTTCCTTCTTTTCCTGAGCAGCCTCCTTTACGCCCAACAGGAACCCAATGCGGCGGCGATTGACCGTGTAGTCAAGATTGCCCAGACTTTGAAGCCTGGAATGGCGGAGGACAAGGTGGCGCCCTTGGTGACGGAAGCGGCACGACTTTGCGGTTTCGTTATTTGGGATGAGGATCGAAAGCCGTTGCTGCAGCCCTCCAGTTCGACCCGGCTGAATCTTGCACTCACCGATTCGGAGATTCAGCTTTACTCGCAGATGTTCTCGCAAGGGCAAGGAGTTGCGATTGGAGACGTGGTAAACGCCTATTCCCACATCCTGAAGCAGGACGATATGGTGGAGCCGATAACCGCGCTTCTTGTTGGTGAGTTGAATGAGCTGTGCTTTTCCAAAGATGCCAATTCACAGACCCTTGGGGCTTTCCTTACGAATCAGGCGAACGTCCATGGAACGGTCACCGGTTTCTTCGATGAGAAGACGGAGCTGAATGCAATCCAAGCGCTGATCATCTTGCGGGTTCTCACGGAGGACACGCTCCTGGCTTCGCGGTCTGGCGGCCGGTTAAAATTCGGACCGCTCGGATTGAATCAGCCGCTGTTCGCGAGTCTTCAGCCGATGCCTTCGATCGAAGTTCCGGGGTGGCAAGAAGATGGCTATGCCGGGGTGATGACAAGTGTCGTATCGACGGTTGTCGACTTCTTCGACGCGGAGGGGATGAAGAACAATCTTGGCGTGGCAAATCTCCTATCCGGGATCGTCAAGTTCGTGGCCACTTACGCATGCCTGAAGGGCGAGATCACGATCGAGGAACCCGGAAGCCCGCTGGTGCGAAGGCAGTCGACGGCAGCGGGAGAACGGCGTACCCTCGACGCGAAATTCTCGATCGATGGAACCAAGGCGACGGAATTCCTCAAGAAGAACCGCAAGTACTTCCTCCAGATCGGACTGGACGTCGACATGCCGAAGAGCGGTCCGCTGGGCGGGATTGAGACGAAGTGGGAAATTGGCCAGAGTCAACGCAGCACCAAGAACCATCTGATTCAGACGGTCGGGCAGCAGGATATCAGCAAGATCGTGACGGATGAGGCAGGCATCGCCAAGCTTACGGTGGAAGGGGTCCCACGTAGCGAGGCGTTGGATCCCAAATCGGTGACGCCGGTCATCAAACGAGTCGGGATCCTTGTCACGCCCCAAGTGAAATCGACCGAAATCAAACAGGATATCGTCGATGCTAT
>JADZBW010000346.1 GCA_020851885.1 Fimbriimonadaceae bacterium
AAAAAGGATAGGAGTTCTGCTGGTTCTTCGACAAACGGCACAGGCACCGAAGCAATCGGCTTGTCGTGATTCTTAGAGCGGCTATGCTTCCTACCGGCAAATCCACCTTCGGCGGTCGGGGAAGGGTATTTCCTCTTTTTCGGAGGGGCAAGAGCGGCGGGGGCGAATTTCTTGGGCGGTTTGGGCATAACGGGTGAGGAGGTGGGAACTCCTCCTATAGTGTGACGCCCTCGGTTGAATCGGCATTGGGACGTCCGGTTCTAGATATGAACGGACGTTGGCGCGGGCCTCCCCCCGTTCACTTGGGCGCTGCGACTGACGGCGCCCAGCTCACCGGTCAGGCCAGGGAACCCATGGGATCCCAAGGTTCCAGACCCACCGGCTCGCGATCGAGCATTTTCACGTATTCGTCCGGCAGATACTTCTTGTGCACGACGACCTCGTAATTGAACTCGTCGAACCACGAGTCGGTCATTCCAAAGAAGCCCTTGTCGCCCCCTTTCTCACCCCACGAGTTCTCGACTCGCCACTTGCGTGGATGCCTCTCATCGTCCAGATCCACGCCGGTGAATACCATCGCGTGGGTCATCAGCGATTCTCCATAGTCCAGCCGCTCGGCCTTGGACAGGCCGGGAGCCGATCCATAGACAAGCTCATAGTTGAACAATTCGTTGTCCATCCAACCCAGTTCGCGATCCAGGTATTTGCCGACGTCGCATCCGAACCACACGGGCTCACCATTCTGAAGTTGCTTCACCGCCGCCTCCTTCATGACATCGAGTCCCACATTCAGATACTTGATTGGATCTCCACCGACGACGTTGCCGAGGAATTTAATCGTGTAGACCTCGTTGAAGCGCTTCGTCGGCTGCGGGCAGTGGATTAGGCAGATCATGTCGGACAGATCCACGTCGATGTGCTTCCGATAGAACTCCTGCGGAGTCAACGACCCATCGCGGTGGAACGCCTTATCCTTGTCTCGCCACTGCCAATCGAATTGAGTTGGCGGCTCGCCGAGGTGGATGCAAAGCATCTGGTAGATGGTCTCCAGCATCGCCGGCTTCATTTTTCGCAGGACCTCTATCGACTTCCCGGATTGGTGTGCTTCGCGCAGGCGGCAGCCAAATTCCTTCAGGCGAAGCGTAATCTGCCAGTTCATCTGGCCGGTATTGCTGCTGCTCTCCGTCTCGGGCATCACCGACTTGGGCACCAATCCGTGCTTCTTAACCAAGTTGATGAACATATGCCATTGCCCACCATCCTGGATCGGCCCCCGAAAAAGGTGGTCGATCAAGCGTCCGTCGGTTGGCTCATCCAGGGTGCTGAGTACCGATTCAAGGAAGTAATTGGCTTTCTCGAACTTGTCCCAAAACATCGTGTGGTTCTGGGAGATCTCGAAATCGTCTCCCAGGTTCATGTTCTTGATCGCCACGACTCGAAGGGTGTTGAGGGCGGCGAACATCCAGCAACGTCCGCTGCCGTTCTGGCTGGTGATCTTGTTTTCTGGAAGGTGGACGCTAAATGTCATATCCGTCCGAGTGAGCTTTCGGCGATTGAGGGCGACTTTTGTGACCGGCGTTGTGCACACCGCGTTCATGGACTGCCGGTTTCTGGGATCAGCTTCAAAAGCTCTTTGGTAGGCGGCGATCTGGTCCAGCGACACCTCGCCCATCTCGACGCCGAGGCCGGGAACGGTTGTAGACATAGTGCATTCTAGCGAATTTCAGGCAACTATGGACGGCCAAAGAAAGGTGGTTCGAAACAAATGGGACGGACCTTGACTTACTCGTTCAGAATGATGAGGACTTGCGAAGAAGGAGTGACATCGAAACATGAACATTGCTGCGACGAGACCGATTACCCTGGCCGCATTTTTGAGCCTGGCCTGGGTGGTCCAAGCCCAGGACAAAGACAACCAAGGGAAGTTCTCCGGGCTCATTTTTGGCGACTATTACTCGGTACTTGGACACAACGACTCGTCCATCAAAGGCAAAGAGGGATTTTGGATTCGGCGAATCAACCTTGTCTATGACCGGAAGATCGGTGAGAAACTGACTTCGCAGATTCGGATGGAGGCGAAGGACCCGGGGGACTTCTCGACAAGTCAGACGATGGACCCTTATCTGAAGGACGCCTGGGTTCGCTACACCGAGAATGGCCATAAGATCACTTTCGGCCTGATTCCCACCCCAACCTGGGGTCCGGCGGAAGATCGACTTGGATACCGACCGATCGAACGGACTCCGTTCGACCTTTACAAATTGGGCAACCCACGCGATAAGGGAATCTCCGTTCAGGGCCCGCTGGACAAAGAGGGCAAGGCCGAGTACATGCTGATGGTCGGCGACGGCAGCGGTACCAAATCGAGCAATGGCAACACTCGGACGTTCTATGGCCGCCTCGACTATAAGGCAACCCCGGAGATTTCATTCGACCTCTATGGAGACTCCTGGAAAAAGGATGCCGACGTCGATTGGTCCTCGGTGAAAGCGGAGGCCTTCTATCAAGGCAAGCAGGTCACCGGCGGTATTTCCTACTCGGCGCAAAAGCGGACCAAACCGGGAGATTCGGACGTGAATCTGAACGTGGTCTCGGTCTATGGGGAGTTCAAAGCCAGTGACAAGTTCCGACCCTTTGTCCGGTACGACTACGTGAGCGATGCCGTTCCCGATGCCGACAAGATCGAGTACATCAAGATGTCCAAGGACGGGAAGCCCTCGCTGTTCCTCTTCGGCGTCCGCTGCAAGATCACCGATCAATTGGAGGTTGTGCCCAGCCTGGAGACCGTGACCTATCGTCGGGGAGAGGGTGGTCTCAAGCCCAGTCAAGATTCCTTCTTACGGGTGACCGTTAGCGTCAAGTTCTAACCTACATTGGCGTTTGGCCGTGCCAGAATAAGGCATGGCCAAACTCCCCGATCATTACAAAGCGTTTATTGAGGCCCATCCGGATGTCGCCCGCGCATACCAGGCCCTCGGCGAAGCCGCCACCAACGCCGGCCCGCTGGACAAAAAGACAATCTGCCTCGTCAAATTATCGATGGCGATCGGAGCGGCCCAGGAAGGGGCGACCCATTCCCACACCCGAAAGTCACTTGCCGCCGGCCTCACCCCCGATGAAATCCGTCATGCCGTCCTGCAAGCGGTCACCACGCTGGGATTTCCAAATATGATGAGAGGCCTCGCATGGGTCGACGACGTCCTGCGGAAATCAAACTAAAACCCGGCGGATCTGCTCAGGTTGATTTGAACTGAATGCGTTTTTGCCGATTCTAGCCAACTTGGCATTGCGGTGGCAGGTTCAGTCAGCCATAATCAGATTGGATGCAACCTACTGACGTTGGCAATCCGGAATACTATCATCAAGTCGTTGATTGCCAATGGGCTTGTCCCGCCCACACGAATGTACCGGAGTACATCCGGCTCATTGCGCAAGGCCGTTTCGACGACGCATATCTCCTCAATCGCGAATCCAATGTGTTTCCGGGCATTTTGGGTCGCACTTGCGACCGCCCATGTGAACCTGCTTGTCGAAGGACAAGGGTCGAAGGGAAACCGGTCGCCATCTGCCGACTGAAGAGAGTCGCGGCGGACCATAAGGACGATATCACCGCCCGGCTTCCCAAGGCGCCTGCCGAAAAGAATGGCAAGAAGATCGCCATTGTTGGGGCGGGACCCTCCTCGCTGACGGTGGCTAACGACCTCATGCCATTGGGCTATGACGTCACCATTTTTGAGGCGGGACCGCGTCCGGGCGGGTTGATGCGAATCAACATTCCCGCGTTCCGGCTACCCGAGCATGTCTTGGATGAGGAGATCGGCTACATCCTCGACCTCGGCGTGGATATCCGCTACAACACGCCGATCACCAGCTTGAAGGCTCTTTTGGACGAGGGCGGCTATGATGCGGTGTTCGTCGGAAGTGGCGCCCCAAAGGGTAAGGAGTTGGAACTCCCGGGCAGGCACGACTCGGACCAGATCTTCATCGGAATCGAATGGCTCGCGTCCATCCACTTCGGCCACATCAGCGAGGTGGGCGAGAATGTGCTCATCATCGGCGTCGGCAACACCGCGATGGACTGTTGCCGGTCCTCGAAGAGACTTGGCGCCAAGAGCGCGAAGGTGATTGCCCGCAAGACGCGCAAGTACTTCAAAGCATCTCCATGGGAACTTGAAGATGCCGAGGAAGAGCAGATCGAGATCCTCGAGAATTTGTCCCCCGTCCAGTTCATCACCGAGAACGGCAAGCTGGTTGGAATGGAGTTCGACAAGTTCAACTCTCAGGAGATCGACGGCAAACTGGTTCAGGAGCCCGCGGGCCGCGTCACGATCCCTTGCGATACGGTGATCCTCGCGATTGGGCAGGAGAACGCATTCCCTTGGATCGAGCGCGAGATTGGAATTGAATTCGACAAATGGGACGTGCCGGTTGTCGACAAAAAGACCTTCATGTCGACTCGGGACGGCGTCTTCTTCGGCGGAGATGCCGCTTTCGGCCCTGCCAACATCATCTGGGCGGTCGAGCACGGACACCAAGCCGCGATCTCCATCCACCAGTACTGCAGCGGCAAGCCGATCTCCGAGCGTCCACCGCGTGGGATGAACCTTGCCAGCACCAAGATGGGCCTCCACGAGTGGTCGTACAGCAACAACTACGACCCTCGGCATCGGCAGAAGATGAAGCATGTGGAACTGGTGGAGCGGTTCTCAA
>JADZBW010000347.1 GCA_020851885.1 Fimbriimonadaceae bacterium
ACTTCATAACGATGGCGATGCCGTTCGGTAATCCGCGAGCCGCCATAGAGCTTATGAGCCAGGGTTCCATTCACCACGTTACAGGGCCACGAACCGAGGCGCATCGTCGCCCCCTTGTCCACGACGCCCTTTTGTTCTGGCAACAGATGAACGACCGGATAGGGAGGGTTGTCCACGATCTCTTCAGAACTGGCGCCCGTCAAACCACACTCGTGACGAGCGAACTCGATCACCGCCATTTGTAGCCCGAAGCAGATGCCAAGGAAGGGGATTCCGTTTTCGCGGGCGTACTGAATCGCGGCAATCTTCCCCTCGATTCCTCGCCCCCCAAATCCTGGAGCCACGACGAGGCCGTGAACGTCGCCCAGAAGCTGTTCCGGAGGCAATCCCTGCTCCAAGGCATCGCTTTCGATCCAACGGATCTTGACTTCGGCATCATTCGGAATCCCGGCATGGATGAGGGACTCAGCGATCGACTTGTAGGCGTCCCCATTGCTTGTGTACTTGCCGACAACCGCGATCGTACAGTGGTTCTTCGGGTTCTTCAGCGTGTCCACGAGGTCTCGCCACTCCGTGAGCTGAACTTTTCGCTCTTCGAGGCCAAGACGCTTGCAGACCAGATCCCCGAGGCCCGCTTCTTCATAGGTGAGAGGCACCTCATAGATCGTCTCGACATTCATCGATTCGATGACCGCCTGGGGCTGGACGCCGCAGAAGAGCGAAATCTTCTCTTTGACGTCGTCCGGAAGCGGCACTTCGGAACGGCAAACCAAGACATCGGGAGAAATGCCGATCTCACGCAATTTGTAGACCGAGTGCTGGGTGGGCTTGGTCTTCACCTCGCCCCATGGGCCGACTTGAGGCACGAGCGTCACATGGACATACATGGTGTTCTCGATCCCAACATCGGTGCGCAACTGGCGAATCGCCTCCAGGAACGGCAGGGATTCGATGTCGCCCACCGTGCCGCCAATCTCCGCGATGACCACATCGGCTTCCTGCTCTTTTGCCAAAGCGATGATGCCGCGCTTGATCTCATTTGTGACGTGAGGGATGACTTGAACGGTTGCCCCAAGGTAGTCGCCACGGCGCTCGGCATCGATCACATTTCGATAGACTTTGCCGGTCGTGATGCTGGAACCTGCGGAGCAGGAGACATCCATGAAGCGCTCATAGTGCCCGAGGTCGAGGTCGGTTTCCGCGCCGTCATCGGTGACGAAGACCTCGCCATGCTGGAAGGGGTTCATGGTGCCGGCATCGACGTTGATATACGGATCGAGCTTCAAGGGAGCGACGGTGAAGCCACGATTGCGAAGCAATCGGCCAAGACTGGCGGTCGTAATTCCCTTTCCAATCGAACTCACCACGCCGCCAGTCACAAATATGTACTTCGTCACGATCCGTTTCCCTCCGATGCCACCCTCTCACACAGACGAATCCTCCGGGCATACGGATGCCCGAAAAACCGTCAGGGGGTTTTGAGAATTATACTGCCTCGCTGGTCAGAAAAACCGCCCCCGAGGTTGGCAATTTCGACGATCGGAAGTATCCTAAACTTGCACACATCGATTCGTCGCGTTGTTTCAAAGGAGAAATTCGATGAGCACAATTGGAGACGTCACGGCGGCGGAGTGGCTCGACACAAAGGACTATCCCTTTCTGTCCCGACACGTTCAGGTCGACGGCGGCCGAATGCATTACGTTGATGAAGGCCAGGGTGAACCGATCTTGTTCGTCCATGGCTTCCCGACATGGTCCTTTATGTGGCGAGGACTGATCAAGGACCTTTCCCTGAAGCATCGCTGTATCGCGATGGACCACATTGGGTTTGGACTCTCGGATAAGCCCGATCATTGGAGCTACACCCCAGAAGCCCACGCCCGAAACCTGCGCAAACTCCTCGAACATCTGGGGCTCTCGACGTTCAGTTTGGTCGTCCATGACTTTGGTGGCCCGATCGCGCTTTCCTACGCCTTGGACTACCCGGGACGAATCAAGCGGATCAGCGTCCTGAATAGCTTCATGTGGTCGCTCAAGACCGACGAGCGCGTGATGAAGTTCGACCACAAGATCCATGGCCCTTTGGGCAAGCTTGGGCTTCAGGCGACCGGCCTGGGGCTAAGCAACATGATCCATGGGATGGTCGAGCAACGTCAGAAGATTGCGGCTAAGGTCTACGGTCAATACACCGGGCCGTTCCACAAAGCAGTCGAACGAAGTGGTCCAATGACCTTGGCTCGGAGCTACATTGGGTCCAGTACCTGGTTGTACGACCTATGGGTTCGTCGAGAGTCGATCGCCAAGATACCGGGGCAAATCCTCTGGGGGATGAAGGACCATCTACTCGGGCCTGAACACTTGAACCGATGGCGTCAATTGTGGCCCAACGCCGACTTCGTCACGTTCCCTGAGAGTGGCGCCTTGATCGTTGAAGAGCAGGCAAGAGACGTGGAAGCCGCAGTCTACATGTTCATGGATGGGCAGCTGGAGCTGCAAGGGGTTCAAAAGGCCATACACGCCGAATTTTGAGTTCGGGCGGTAAACTCGCCGACACTTTATGGATTATCGGCGAACCTACGTCCGCGACCTCTTTGGCATGAAGGCTGGGGAGCGCGTTTCGGCCTATGGCTGGGTGAAAACCAGGCGGGACAGCAAGGGTATTTCCTTCGTCCAACTTAGCGATGGGTCCTGCTTCAAGGACCTCCAGGTCGTCGTGAATGAGGGCGTCGTTGCTGCCGAGACCCTCAAACTGATCACCACCGGGGCCTCGGTCCGGTTCGATGGAGAGATCGTCGATTCGCCAGCCGCCGGCCAAGCGGTCGAGTTGCTGGCTTCTGGAGTCGAGGTATTCGGCTCGGCAGACCCGGAAAAGTATCCGCTCCAAAAGAAGGGCGCGACGATGGAGTTCTTAAGGGAGATCGCCCACCTACGAGTTCGCGGCAACACTTTTGGCGCGGTCTTCCGTATGCGGGCCCAAGCGGCCTACGCAATCCATAGGTTCTTCTTCGACCGCCGTTTCCACTACATCCAAACTCCCATCATTACCGCCAGCGATTGTGAAGGGGCAGGCGCGATGTTCGCCGTTTCCACCAATCTCCAACTGGCAGAAAACGACAAGGACCACGCCTATAAGCTGACTTCGCAAGATCCATCGGAAGACTTCTTCGGCAAGCCTTCGTTTCTCACGGTCAGCGGCCAATTGGAAGCGGAGACTTTGGCAATGGGGCTGACCAATGTGTACACGTTCGGTCCAACGTTCCGCGCTGAGAACTCAAGCACCAGCCGACACCTTGCGGAGTTTTGGATGGTCGAACCCGAGATGGCGTTTTGCGATATCGAGGGGGACATGAACCTCGCGGAGGAATTCCTTAAGGAGGTCATTGGGTTCCTCTTGGAGAATTCGGCGGCAGACCTGGACTTCTTCAATCAGCGGATCGAGCCAGAACTTTTGACGACGCTCAAGCATGTCGTGGAGAGTCCATTTGAGCGCATGACCTACACCGAAGCGATCAAGATCCTTGAAGCCAGCGGTGAGAAGTTCGAGTTCCCCGTCTTCTGGGGCGCCGATCTCCAAAGCGAGCATGAGCGTTGGCTGACCGAAGTCAAAGTTGGCCGCCCGGTCATCCTGACCGACTATCCGAAGGAGATCAAAGCGTTTTACATGAAGGAGAATCCTGACGGCAAGA
>JADZBW010000348.1 GCA_020851885.1 Fimbriimonadaceae bacterium
GAGATACGGGGCGCGAAGGAGGGGGTCGATCGTGCCGTCGTCCAGCATCGGACCAAGCTTGTAGTCGAAGAGGAGCTTGAGTTGCTCATAACGCTCACACATAAGCGAGAACTTCACGAGCAACATCCACGGGAAGACGTCGTAGCCAAATTTGTCGACATTCAGGATCATGTCGCTGGAATACGCGAGCATCAGTTGAAGGTACTGATCGGTCGAGACTGCCTTTAGCTTCAAGGCATCTTCGAGCTGGATATCCAATATGCGATAGCACTCAAACATCAGGGAGAAAGGATCGTCGCAGAACGTAGCATCCTTGGTGAGGGTCTCCATTTGAGATTGTGCGTCGGCTTGGCCAAGCTTCGTTAACCAGAATTCGGCAAGTCTGGCCCTCCACGCAAGCGGATATCGTTTCACCTGTATGAGAATGTCGACTTTGAGCTGCAGATAACGCAAGCTGGCCAGACGGATACAGTGAAGAAGATCCTCTGGCTCGAGCGGAGTTTTGAGCGCACGCTGGACCGTTGCAAGGGCGGCGTCCTTATTGCCTAATTCATCCTGCAAATCGGCAAGCAGAAGAAGCCACTTGCCCTTCTTCTTGGGCGACCTCAGGATTGCGTCATTGAGAAATGCCTCGAGGTCGTCCGTCTTCGACAACTTGATCTTGGCGGTAAACAGCGATGCATCCAAAGCATAGTCGTCGGGGTAATCCCCTTCCATGGCCAGACACGCTTCCAGTTTCTTGTAAGCGCCCTTCCAATCACCCGCGCTGGAGAGTTGCTCTGATTCCAAGAACGTCCTCGCCCGCCCGCTGATCAGTGGCGAATCGAGGATCTGCTTTAGAAAAGCATTTTCGTCCGCAGAGGAAGCAGAGATGCGGAGGGCGGCCCAAGCGATTTTCGCCACAAATTCGGTCGGTTCCAGTTTCCAGGCTTTCTGAGCAGCTTCAACCCTTTGCTTCGGATCGATCTTGCGGCCCGGGTTGAGCAGCGTCGCGAGGTATCGATAGAGTTCGTTTTCAGTCTGCTTTTGGATCTTTGAGAACTCTCGCTGCGACTCCTCCGTTCGGCCAAGCTGTTCGAGGTTCATGGCGAGGATGTAACGGTCTTCCGGACTCAGTTGAAAGACCGCGTCTCCGGCGCGTAGAAGCTCGATCGAGTCGGTGTTCAAATCATTGACGTAGAAGATCTGGGCGTAATTCAAAATTGCGCTTCGGAACGCGTCAGGAGTCAACTTCTTGGATTCTTCCAGCATCGCCTTCGACGCTTCAGTCAAGGTCGCCAATGATGGATAGGCTCCCAGCAAGATGTCATGGGTTTCCCGCGTCTCCATCGTGGGTTCCTGCGGGTTTGACGGATAGTCTCGTTCCGTGTAAACCCTCACTTTGTTCTTGACGTCTTGGGCAAGTTTGGAAACCCAGAGCGCGCCGCTGACCCTGCTCACGTTCTCCTTGTCTCGAATCGCCTTAAGCAGGAAGTTCGTAAAGGCGCCATGGCCCAAGCCGGGATATTCATAGGACCGCGCCCCTGGAGCGCACCCCAGCATCACCCCGATGTTCGCCTTCTCGCCCAGTTCGTACAGCTCGGAACCAAAGGTGTTCTTCTCGCCTGACCGACATGCGTCGGCGATAACGAGAACATTCTTCAGCCCCGCCTCCACAAAGGCCGCCACGATGTCCTTTGCGCGAACGCCAGCCTTTTCAACGTTATCCTTGGTTGCGTTGGCGGGCAGCAGGTAATCGCCATTGGGCGTACCCACTCCATGCCCGGCAAAGAAGAAGATGAACAAGTCGCCCTTGTCCAATCGCCCATCCGCCAGTTTGGCCTTGAGTTCCGTTTGGATGGTCTCGGCGGTCGGCTTCAAGGTGGATTCGGGTGCGTCGGTGATCAGCCGGACGGTATCCGGTTGAAAGTCAAGATCGTCGACAAGCAGTTTTGCGAAGTCCTTGGCATCCTTCGCCGCATACTTCAGGCGTCCATATTCGGCATATTCCTGCGCTCCAATCACGATCGCCCAACGCTTGGGCGGCACAAAGGGCTTCTCGCGGATTGCGTTCTTGGTGAGTTGAGCCGTGCCCAACGAGGCAAGCAAGGTTAGAACGAGCAAGAGGAAAGGGCGCAAGCGCATGGCTCTAGTTATACGCGCTTACGAACCCGGTATTACTCGTACTTTGACTAGGATGCCAATGCCAATCGGCACATCGCCTCGACGCCATACGGAATCGCCGCGTCATTGAAGTCGAATTCCGGTGCGTGAAGGTTAGGATACTTGTGGTCGGGATTGGTGTTGAGACCGAGCCAGTAGAAGCACGCCTTGGTGCGTCCCCCATAGAAACTGAAATCTTCGGCTCCCATTACCGGGACCACCGGTTCAGCGAGGACATCTCCCGAGAACTCTTGAAGGGCCGTGCGCCACCGACTCTCCGCTTCGGCATCGTTCGAAGTGACAGGGTAGCCCTGCATCCAATCGATTTCGAACTTGGCTCCGTGAAGGATGGCAATGCCACGCGCGATCTCCTCGATCTTCTGGATGCCCATCGACCTTGTGGATTCTCGCAACGCGCGCAAAGTCCCCGATACCTCGACACATTCGGGGATGACATTGTGGGCGACGCCGGCGTGTATCTCAGCGCAAGTCACGACGATGGGATCCAAAGGATCGACGCTACGCGAGGCAATGGTCTGCCAGGCCAGGACGATCTGACTTGTGATCACGATCGGGTCGATCGTGCTCTGCGGCATCGCGGCATGTCCGCCTTTCCCAACAATCCTCGCGTGGAATGAATCGGCGGAGGCCATCATCGGTCCCACCCGCGTGCTCACCTGTCCAACCGTCGTGTATGGATGACCGTGTAGGCCATAGATTCGATCCGCAGGCTGCCCGAGGACTTTCCCATCCAGCACTCCATCCTCGCACATCTTCATTCCGCCCGCACCTCCTTCTTCCGCAGGTTGGAAGAGAAGCAGGATGTTATGGGGACGCACCGGCAGTTGGGAGAGCAGCGTTGCCGTGCCAAGCAGCATCGAAGTGTGGCCATCGTGACCACATGCATGCATGATATTGGGGACGGTGCTGGCATATTCGAGACCCGTCTTTTCCATGATGGGGAGGGCATCCATGTCGGCGCGAAGGGCGACGGGTTCTGCATTCGGATGGGTTGCCGGGATGCGGGCGAGAATGCCGGTACCGCCGGCCAGCCCGGCTCGAAATTCAATTCCAAGACCGCTCAGCGCCTCCTGCACCTTCTGACTCGTCCGGCTTTCTCGATAGCCCAACTCAGGGTGCGCGTGGAGGTCGTGGCGAAACTCGATGATTCTGCGCAGGTCGTCCGGTGCCAAGCGGAGGTTCATGGACGGAGGTTACCGTGCCCAACGCCGTTAGACTTCAAAGAACCGGCCAACCTTGCAAATGCGCGTCGGCAAGTTGCTTGTCCGGAGTGTAATCCTGTTTCAGCCGTCGGACCTATCGCGAAACTGCACGGCCTCACTGAGATGGACGCGACGTACCTGATCGACCCCCGCAAGGTCGGCAATCGTCCGGCCAACCTTCAAAATTCGGTCGAAGACGCGTCCCGAGATATTCATCCGAGCCATCACCGTCCTCATGAAGCTCTCCGATTCCTCATCGAGAATGATCGTCTCTCGGATCTCGCGCGGCGTCATCTTCCCGTTGGTGCGATGCCCGCCCAATCGACTTATCTGCCGATTTCGAGCCTCGATGACGCGCTCTCGAATGGCTTCGGAGCATTCGCCCGGCTTCATCGAGAGCATTTCCTCGACCTTCAAGCGTGGGACTTCCAAGTGAAGATCGATCCTATCCATCAGCGGCCCACTTATTTTGGAAGCATATTTGAGGCAAACACTCGGTGAGGAAACGCATTTCTGCTCAGGAAGGCCCCTGAAACCGCAAGGGCACGGGTTCATGGCGCCGATCAAGATGCACTCAGCGGGAAATGTAATGGTGTTTTGGACTCGGGAGACGGTGACGACTCCATCTTCCAAGGGCTGGCGAAGGGCCTCCAGAACTTGGCGGTCGAACTCTGGCATCTCGTCCATAAAGAGCACGCCATGATGAGCCATGCTTATCTCTCCAGGTTTTGGGTTCTTCCCGCCTCCAACGATCGCTGGATGACTGGCGGAATGGTGAGGCGAACGGAACGGTCGCTCCCAAATAAGCCCCTGCTTCCCGCCTTTTTGACCAGAAGCCGAGTAGATCCGCGTCACTTCAATTGATTCGGACAAAGCGAGAGGCGGCAGTATCGTCGGCAGGCGGCGGGCCAGCATCGTCTTGCCTGAGCCGGGAGGGCCGTTCATCAGGACATTGTGCCCCCCGGCCGCCGCGATCTCCAGGGCCCGAATCGCATGCCGCTGACCCTTCACGTCGGAATAGTCCACC
>JADZBW010000349.1 GCA_020851885.1 Fimbriimonadaceae bacterium
CTGCTATCGCCTTGGAAGGCTTTTTTGCGCGGGATTATTGGTCTTTGTCGTCGGCAAGTTGACCAACAACGGAATGGACGTTAGGTCCGCGTGGACGCTGATTTTGGCGTTGTGTGCCGGCTTGTACTTTCTTGGCCGCCTTGCCAACCGGGTGACGGTTCCCAAGCCGGCCGACGACGTTGCCGCCGCAGAACCGGAGCCTGGAGAAAACGTTCGCAACATTCGTCGGACGCTCGTGCTCCTGGGGACGGGACTGAGTGGCTACTTTGCGATCAACGCATTGGTGAGATTGCTCCTGCATGGCGCTTGGAAGATATTCGACGGATCGGTCCCAATCTTGGGGCCAGACGGTAAGACGGCGTCGATCGAGCGCCTTCAAGGCTGGATGCTGCCGGCTACCGGCAAGGTCATTGGGTTTGACACGCAACTTGGCGGATTGGGGACCGAAGTCGCCCAATTGTCAGTCTGCGGCGCCCTGCTGATCGCCAGCCTGATCCTGACGAGGCGACTGATCGTGGGCACCGCGATGGGCGAGGCTCTCGGATCGTTTGTAAGGCAATCTGGCTTTCCTGCGATCCTCGGATTCGTCCTTTTCTACCGTTTCGGGGAAGCCATGGTAGGGAAGATGTCAGCGCTGTTTCTCAAAGACACGCTTGAGAAAGGCGGCCTTGCCATCCCGAATGAGCAACTTGGCCTCATGAACGGGGTCGCAGGAGTTGTCGGCATCGTCCTTGGTGGTCTGTGCGGTGGCTGGGTGGTCTCCAAGATTGGCCTCCGCAAAGCGTTTTGGCCGCTGGCTTTGGCGATGCACGTTCCCAATTTGATGTATGTTTGGGCGTCTTCTGGAGTCAAGGTGCCTTACGAGGGTTTGTACGCCCTCCTCTTTGTGGACCAATTCGGCTACGGATTTGGATTCGCGGGCTACATGATCTACCTCATGTGGGTCGCCCAGCGCGGGCACTTCAAAACCACCCACTATGCGATCGGCACCGGCATGGGAGCGTTATGCATTGCCACTGCCGGAGTCGTCGGTGCGACCGTACAGGCAAATTACGGTTACCACGGGTTCTTCATCAGCGTCATTTTCCTGGCGATTCCCGGCTTGCTGACGTTGCTGTTCATTCCGCTCGACGCGAGCCATCAAAAGATCAAGGTGGAAGTGGATTAGGGTCTCGAACTGGGATCTCGAAGGTAAAACAGGCCCATGGATTTCAAAGCCGTCGACGCGATGATCGCAGAAGCGATCAAATCCGGCATCTTTCCTGGAGCGGCCTATGCAGTCGCCAACAAAGGAAAGGTGGTGCATCGCCGGGCTCAGGGTCGCCACACCTATTGCCCGGAATCACCGCCAACCACGGAAGATACGGTTTGGGATTTGGCATCCGTCAGCAAAGTCGTTGGAACGACTACTGGAGCCATGGTCCTGCATGACGAAAAGAAGCTCGATTTTCATCAGCCTGTATCAGAAATCCTGCCTGAATTTGCACAAAACGATAAGGCTAAGATTACGCTTCAAAACTTGCTTTCCCATGACTCTGGCTTAGCTGCATTTCATGGATATCAGCTGACTTGTAAGAGGCCAGAAGAGGTTATCGCGGCAATCTATGCGGACAAATTGGCTTATCCCACGGGCACGAAGACGGTCTACAGCGATTTGGGCATGATTACCTTTGGAAAGTTGATCGAAAAGCTGAGCGGGAGGGAGTTCACCTCATTCCTCAACGAGCGGGTCTTTCAACCATTGAAGATGAGCACATCGCTCTATGCGCCAGTCGATCAGATCCGTGCTCATTGTGCGCCGACGGAAGCCGTCGAACCCTGGAGGACGGAGTTGCGCAATCTCCGAGGGACCAACACCGATGAAGTGCGCGCCTTGGAGAAAGAGCCGGATGGTACGAGTTGGATTCGAGGAGAGGTTCACGATCCCAATGCGGCGGTCCTCGCCGGGGTTGCCGGACACGCCGGCCTTTTTTCAACTCTCGATGACCTTGCCAGGTTTATGGCGATGCTACTGAAGAAAGGGGATGGACTCATCTCGACACCGACCGTCGAGTTGTTCACCCGCCGACAATCGGATGCGAGCAGCCGGGCGTTGGGTTGGGACACCAACTTCATGCATGATGCAAGCGCGGGAAAGCTTTTCTCGGAGACAAGCTTCGGCCATACCGGTTACACCGGTACGAGCGTTTGGGGAGACTTCGAGAATGAGACGTTCTGCATCCTCCTGACCAACCGGGTCCACCCTACCAGCGCGAATACCAAGATCATTCCCTTCCGCACCAAGTTCCATGACGGCGTGTTCCAGGCGATTCATGGATAATGGGTCCGGGGAGACACGATGAACGAACCTGACGTCCAGGTCGGGCTTTCCGAACGCGAAAGAGAAGTTCTTTTTCTGGCGGGAGAGGGCCTGACTGATAAGGAAATTGCCTTACGCCTCGACATCGGCCAGAAGACGGTCAGAACATATTGGGACCGAATGCGCGCAAAGCTGGGAGCCGCTAGCCGAACGGAGGTCCTCGCAAAATCCGTCCAGGGCGCATTTAACGCCGTCAACGAGTCTGAACAGCGACTCCGCAAATTCGTCGACAGCATGCCCGTTGCGTTCTGCGCATTCGACGAAGAGTCCAACTTCATCCTGGTTAACCAGGAATGCGAGCGAGTTTCGGGTTATCCCTCCAATGAATTCATCAGTGGTGCCGCCCTTGAGAAACTGCTGCCCAATGAGGATCAGCGGGCCCGTTTGATGGGCCGTTTTCTGGAACTGAAGGGACTGTACCGAGACAAAGAAGTCGAGATCACCTGCACCGATGGCAGCAAGAAGGTCATTTCCTGGTCCTCCCGCGCCAAGGAAGCCCCGATTGAAGGTTGGTCTTCGTGGGCGATCGGCATCGATATCACGGATCGGGTTCGAGCGCAGAAGTCGCTCGAACAGAGCGAAGCCAACTTCCGGCGATTGCTTGAATCCTCGGCCCAGGGCGTCTGGATCGTGGACATCCAACATCGCACCCTCTTTGCCAATCAGCGACTGGCGGACATGTTCGCATGCTCGGTCGCGGACATCCTGAGCAATGATGAATCCACGTTCTTGGACGACGAGTCGAGACAGTTGGTTAGAGAGTTAATCGCGACCGGACCAATTGGGGGAACCCGCACTCAGTTTACGTTCAAGTTTAAGCGTAAGGACGGCGTGGACCTGTGGGCCTATGTCGACGTCACTCCAATCTTCGATTTGGAAGGCGACCTACAGGGTCATGCGGCGATCCTCACCGATATCAGTCGCAGCAAAGCACTGGAGCAATCGGTGTCCCTGCTCCGTGACCTCTATGAGAGGCTCCTTCATGACTCATCCACGAGCTATATCCGATTTGATCGACAAATGTCGGTTGTGGAAGCCAAGGTCAGTGGCGCGGAGAAGCTCCGTGGTTGTACGAGCGACGAACTCGTGGGCCTCTTGCATCCGATGGACGCTTGGACCAACGGGTTTCAGCGAGCCTTTAGCGACATGGCGCCGGTGACTTTCGAAGGACAGGTTGGTATTGCCAAGAATGCCGCCCGCTTC
>JADZBW010000350.1 GCA_020851885.1 Fimbriimonadaceae bacterium
AAGAATTCCCCTCTCCCCGATGAATGGCGGGGAGAGGGGGTAGGGGGTGAGGGGCCAACCGCAGGGCCATTTCCATCGAGTCGCTCACCCGGTAGAAGCGGTGCAAGCGGCAACTGCCATACACGGGAGGCAGAGCCCGCCGAAAGCGGATCTTGCGGCGTTATTTGTGTGCCTCACAATAAAGGCGCGGTTCCTACCGATGCCAAGAATGGAATTGCGGCTAAGCTCAGGCCAGGAAACTCCCATCAAGTACCTGAACCCCGTCGATTTGGTGAAGCGCTGGTGCGTATCGAGAATCGACCTCCTGAACGAGGTCGACAAGCTGCGTGACGATAACCAACGACTGAGAGTCAAAGTTGCCGCGCTCCAGCACGCCAAGGACGTCGCGGAGCGACAGGCCGAAGAGCGACGTCGGGAGAAGGCGGTCTTGCGGACTCGACTCGCCGCCCAAAAGAAAGTGAGCGATCAGGATCGGTTGATTGCCGATCAGCTAAACGCGAAGATCACCGAACTATGGGCCGAGAACGACGAATTGCGCAGGGCGAGAAAGCAACGTTAAGCCTATTCGCCACTCTTGGCTGAGGAGTTGAAGCCTCCGAAGTCGATGCGATGCCATCGCCGTTGGAAGTGGGAACAGCCGGCTCGCGGCGCAATGTGGCGATGGGCGTCTTTGGCGGCAGGAATAACCAAGACCCGATTGCTTTGCGGAGAATTGGTGGGCCCAGCTAGATTCGAACTAGCGACCTCACCCTTATCAGGGGTGCGCTCTAACCAACTGAGCTATGAGCCCGCAACTACCGCTGCCAATGCCTTTCGACCTTCCCGAAGGTTCGGGTTTCGCTCATGAGCGAAATGGTCCGAAGCAGGACGAGATAATACCCGCTGGAATCAATTGTCGCAACGGATGCCTGGATTAAGGCCCCTGCAATTCCTGGAGCGCACGGCGGCGATCGTTCTGGCAGACTGCCTTCTCCAACTCCGCTTTGAGACGAGACACAAGTCCCGTGGCGAGGTTAACCGGTCGATCGCCATGTGGGGGCTTCTCGATGACTTTACAGATCGATTGCGAGTTTGCCGAGCATGTGATTTCTGCATGGTAGTAGACCTCGGCATAACCATTGCATGTCACCTCGCCGCTGATCAGGATATCGGGCGAGTCAGGCGTCAGCGCCCATGTCGCATTGAGTTGCTCGACTTCGGTAGCGGAGAGTAGAACCACCTCCCGGGCATCCTCGGAATACAGGTGTTCTCGCAGAAGAGTGGCGAAGACCGGATGAGGATGATCCTGAGTTATGCAGAGGGCGATGCGCAGTCCTTCGAGTGGCCGCGTTTGCTCCATTGCCGGCGCCAAGGCCGATGCTTGCAATGTCCTCTCAGACTCCAGGGTCGTCAGCAGCGCTTTCAACCGTTGCTCGGTTTGTTGGAGTCTCATCGCAATCGCAACGGTTACTCCGAGGGCCAAGAGTGCGATCAGGATTGAAATTGCATCAAGCATCGAGACGCTCCGCGTACAGATCCACCCTACCTAAGAACGTCAGGGTCGGCACGACGAATCGTACCGACCACGACGATGCCATTACTGATCCAGGTTAGGAAGCGACTGTTCCTTGCCTGAGTTAGACGGTGCGCCCGCTTCACTTGAGGCCGCGATGCTGGACATGATCTTCTTTAGGAAGGCTTTGGCTTCCGGACCCATTTCCGACTCAGTCTCATCCTTTCCGACATCCGTGAGGCCGAGTCTGTCGGTGAGCAGAAGAGTCAACATATGCGTGAGCATATTGTCGCTACCATGGCCATCGGCGCTATTTCCTCCCCCTCCCATGCTAACAACGCTATGGGGAACGAGGGGATGCTTTGTGTCCTTCAAGGCGTCGGCCAGTTGGCCGATCATCTTCTGCTTGACCATGAGGCTCGAGGAGCCGTATGCCTTACGGACTTCGCGAATACCGAGCGCTTCCGCAATTTGCACGCGCGCTTTGCTCTCGGCTTCGGCGCTTGCCATGAGGGTGATTCGCTCCGAATCCGCTTTGGCGCGCAGTACGACCTGTCGCGAATCGGCTTCTGCTCGAAGGACGGTCTGTCGTGCGTCGGCTTCCGCGATCGTGATGTTCCGCCGAGCGTCCTTCTCGGCGCGTTGAGCCGCAGCATCGGCCTGGTTGACTTCGATGTCGATCTGGACCTTCGAGTCGGTAAGGTCCGTTTGCCTGCTGGCAATGGCCTTGGCTTCGTTAAGGCTTCGGAGCCCTGCCTGAGCTTCCTCCTGCTTCTTGTAAGTCTCCGTTTGCTCGACGGCAACCTGTCGCTCTCGAAGCTGGTTCAGAATGGTCTCAATCTGAGTATCGCCTTCGTGCGAGTGGGGGGTTCCGATTAGGACCTCCTGAAGCCCAAGGTCGTACTCAGCGAAGCGGGTCTTCATGTCGTGGGTTGCAACCGCCTGAATCTCGCTTCGCTCTTGGATGAGTTCGATGAGTGTCCGTTGCTGGCCCTGATTCTTGAAGTAACTGGAAACGAGAGGGTCCAAACTCTGCTCGATCAGACTCTTAACGCTACCAAAGCGCTGAATGACGTTAGGCGCCTTTTGGTAGTCGATATTGATGACCACCGACAGAGGTAATTCGGGCTCGAATGCATCTTTCGTGATAAGGCCGATCTCGCGCAGACTTGCATCAAGCTTGTGCTCGCCGGTGTCCGTTGCGATCCACTTCAAGATGATGTTGATCGTTGGCACCATGATCACTTCGCCCGCATACGGGTTGAACGCGTATTTGCCGGGAAGCAGGGCTTCATCCCAAATGCCTCGACCGCCCTTCTTGCACATTTCTCCATGTCGGAATGTGTCGCCGGAAACGTCTTCGCCACGCTCTCCATAGTAAGACACCACAACGCCAACCTCGCCAACCTGGACGTGGGTCTTGGATTGGAATTCCACCGTGGCGAAGAGCCGGTTGATCCAATAGGTTCCTTCGGAAAGGACCTGATATTGACGTCCACGAAATCCGCCTGCCTGAAGGAATGCCTGGGGATCTTGGAAGTTGTTGTGGTAATTGTCGTCGGTCTTGCTATCGCCGACCGTTGGCGCGATGATGTCCCCTTGGCGCAAGGATGGGCCATCGTGGACGGTCACAATTCCTATTTGGTCGGCGGAGCCATCGATCACCACCGGGGCAAAGCCGTTTTGCGCGGCGATCTGCTCGGCGATATGTTGAATGGAAGCCGCCTCATCGCGACCGCCAACCTGGTGATAGTACATTTCCCGGGCGCCACAGATGACCACAAACTGGGCAAGGTTGATAGCATAGGTGCCTTCTCGAAGGATTGCCCTCTGTGGGCCTTGCTGTCCACCTGCCTTCAACCAGGCGCGGACATCCGTGAAGTCGCCATTGTTGACGACGTGCCCCAGTGTCTGACCGGCCTCGACCACGTCTTTGCCTGCCTCGGTGTACCGACCAAGAGGCTGGCCATCGCGAGCAAAGACATAGCCAACTTGTCCACGGTGGATGGTAACGAGCGGCACGCGATGAATCCGGAAGCGGTAGCCAGGGCGAAAGTGAAGGCCGCCGCGAAGAACATCGGGCTGGAATCCAGCCTCATTGTTGAGGGCAATGATGTGGCCGGTTAGGTGCCCGCCACCCCATGTCTTTTCGACAATGCCCACCTCGGTGTTGCCAATGAACCGTGGGCCAATAAGAAACTTGAGCGTCAGAGGGACGGCGACGAGAAGAACGACGATCGAAACAGCTAAAGTTGTTGCCCAGTCGGGCATTATTTTCTCCTATGAGCCATGATCCAGGTTCCAGACTCACTTGAGATCAGGTCCGGGATTCTCTGGAGCGATGGCTAACAATAGGACGCAGGGCGCCCACATCAGGTTGCAGTCAGCGCACGCCCATATCCCCAGTGCAGGAATTCGCATGTCCGAAGAGAATCCCTAATCACTATGCCA
>JADZBW010000351.1 GCA_020851885.1 Fimbriimonadaceae bacterium
CCTAGCAGGACGAGGTTCTTCGCACACCGAGCCATTGCGACCGCATTTGCGAGCGAGACCTGGCCGGCCTCATCAATGAAGAGGAAGTCCAGAGCGCCCTCCCATTCGGGTCTGGTGAAAAGCCACGCTGTCCCTCCAACGACCCCCTCCGCAAACGCACCGAAGGCCTCTGTGGACTTCTCAACGTCATGGATATCCGGATTGTCGGTGTAGAGAGGTCCTTCTGATTCTCCTCCGACCTTTATTCCCTTCAAACTTCCGCCAGTGGCTCTGGCGGCCTCGCCACAAGCCGAAATCAAATTGACAACAGCCTTATGGCTGTTTGAAGCGACACCGACTCGTTTGCTACCAGCAAGGAGGGCCGCAATCACCCGCGATGCCGTGTAAGTTTTGCCTGTGCCTGGCGGCCCCTGAATGACAAGGCACCCCCCAGACATCTTGCTGGTAACGCGGATTGCCGCCTCAGACGTGGATTCATCATCGGTCTGAAGCATTGCGGCCGCTGGAACACGGCTGATAAGGGCCTCGATCGGAGGGTGAAGTTTGCCCGAAAGACGGCTTGTTGCGACTTCTGTGAGTGCCGTCTGAATGATTTCAGAGGAAACATATTCGTCCGGAATGAGCGACCCTTGTTCAGGGAATCTCCCACCGAATTTGTCATTGAGTGCTTTTTTGCCTATCTTAAGCTGGAGTACACCTTCGGTTGCATCCAACGAAGCCAAGGATAGCTTGGCCTCGAGCATATGGGTAAACATCACCTTTGATTTGTCGTTGGCGACCAGTTTGCACTCCTGAGAAGGATCAAAGCGGTAGGTTTGAACCAGGGATTGCTTCTCAACGACCGGTTCCCCATCGGCCAGAACTCCTTCAATACAGCCGTGATCGTCGCGCAGGACGTCCGGAGTGGACACGGAGCGGTCAAACATCCGCCACCACATTGGTTTTTCTTCGCGGCGGTGGAAGTCGATGAGGTCTGCAAAAACCAAGGATGCGGTGTCGCCTTGTTGTCTAAATTGGGCTGCTGCGCCTGCTCGCGCAACTGCGCTCGGTGGAACTTCTTTTGGGGCCCATCCCAGGGCTTCGCCGCTTGCTTCTAGGGTCTGAACGCCGTGGTCAGCGGCTGTTTTTCTAAGCCATTGTTCCAACTCAGCCGTCGAAATGCAGTCGTCTTCGTTGTAGTCACGGATGCCTTCAAGGATGGTGCTCGCTGTCCAATCTTGGCTTTCATCACTTTCAAGCCAACGAGCGTATTGGACTATCGATCCAACCGCGGTGCTTACTTCTGTCGAGCGCTTCGGTCTGTAAAGCCGCTCGACTGCTTTGATCGAATAGCTGCCTTCACCAACTCGAAGGCCACGACGAACGACCTGGTAGAGGTCAACGAACACATTATTCCGAAGGAGCTCATCGACCTCGTCCTGCCGAGTGTCGTGGCGGTTGCTCAGTCTCCGCACCGCGCTAACTTCATAGGCCGCGTAGTGGTAAATGTGCATCCCTGGGTTTCTGGTCCATCGATCAAACACCCAGTCAACAAATCCTTCCAATGCAAGCTTCTCCTGCTCGCGATCGTGCGCCCACCAATCTTTGAATTCCAGCTTTGCTTTGCCATCGACAACCTCCGTCTCACGGGTGCAAAGACCGAACAAATACTCCAGGCCCCCAGGCGTCAGTGGGTACCCCTCCATATCGAAAAACACGTCTGATGGATGCGCTGGTGGCAATGAGCCAAGACCGATGAGCTCACCATTTGTGCCTAGGTGCGGCAGTACTTCAAAATGTGGGACGGCATCCGGAGATGTCTGCCGCGAATCGCGGGTCGCACACTGAAGTCGGGCTTGAGCTGCCAACCGTTCGAGAGATTCCTGAGCAAGCTTTGGAACAGATTGGCCCGAGGCCTCGGCGAGATCTGAAACGGTTGAAATGCCGTGCCGCTTGAGCTTTTTTATTTGACCGACGCTGATTCCCGCAACTTGAACAAGGTGATCCGTTTCGGTGAAGAATTTCTCTGCATGCGAAGTCCATCGACCGTGATCAGCCCTTGGAAGTGGCTCTGGACGTTCAGAAAAATCACCATTGAAGCTCGCCTGCATGGCTAGGAAGGCCGCCTTGATACGGCGGTAATAGTAGATGAAGTCTTCCAGGCGAAACTCAACCCGGTCTTTTCCGCCAAGAATGATTCCAAATTTCTCCGGGAGCGGTTCATCCAGTGTCGCGGCAAGCATCTCAGAGTAACAGCACAACTGAATGGCGTAGTACGGCTTTGGAGAGCGGGCTAATTTGGTGTCCCACACCTGATACCGACCGGTGTGGTCTAGCTCAATGAAGTCGGCAAATCCAGCGAATGCGCCGTCCACGAGGGCCGCTTGATAGACCATGGGTGCTTTCGTCCAAAAGGCCAAGAGCGTCAACTCCCTTGCCTTGGAGAGGTCATCATTGGGAACCTCAACCATGCCCGGACAGGTTTTGCGAAAGTCGTTGAGAACCTCCGCCTCATGCTTATCTCCGGTCTCAGCGATGAGTCGCTCGTCATCGGATTCGACATCTGGCGTGACCAGTTCGCGATTCTCTAAGTAAAACCGATCCATCCAAGAGGCGAACGGCGACTTGAGATAGCGAATCAAATCGCTTGGTGAGAAAATCAGTTCGCCAGTGGTGGATCGTTTCATGTTTTCAGTTCCTATTTTGTCAATATCAGCCTAGAGGACTCCTCCAGGGATGTTCTTGGGAGCAGAATATGCGCTCCCATCAAAGTCGTAAATCGCGGTCTCGGGCATGCCCGCAAACCTTTGTCCGAGCCCCATCATAAAAGCTTGGGGTGCAGCGGCAAAGATGTGAATTCTCTCGACCGATTGAAATGAAGTCAATTTCTCGATTGCCATGTATGCGTCCCTAACCATCGTTGCGCACAGGTTCTCGTCAACAACAAGTGGGGTCGTGGCTGGCGAAAGGATCAGCCGATGGAAGCATTTTCCGGAAAGAGCTTCATCTACCGCTGGCGTCAAATTCTTGAATCCCGATGACACCTGAACAACCAGTTCTGCGGCTTGGTCCGCCATCTCGACCGTGGAAACGAGAGTTGATTGACTGGCGGCACCAAAATTGACCCGCCAATATTCCGATGGGGTCTGCCGAACTGTAATCGAGAACGGCTGGAATACCCGACCGAACAGAAATGCGGCCGATAGATGTTTGAACCCATGGACTAGAAGTTCAGGCCTCCCAAATCGCTTGGCAACTGCCCTTTTGACATCCCTCATCCCATGAACGAAGGCGTTGAATGAATCAGCATCTGAACCTGGAAACTTCAGATAAGCCTCTGTGCCATCGATGGTTAACCCCTCTCCTTCCTCAGGTGGAGCTACCTCGCGGGTGCTGAATTGAATGCCTAGCTTCCCCTCCGAGTTCAACTCCGCGAGTTGCATTACCTTCGCCAACACATCCCCGGCAACTTCGGTCAGACCTATGCGGGCATCCTCCCAGCAGCCGTTCGCTGGGCGTGTGTGATACCTCGAAAGATCGGAGCCGTAAACTTTCGAACTCTGGTCGCTGAGTTCTTGAAAGCTCAGGTTTCGAGGAACAGCTAACAGTAGGAATCGAGGATCCGCCTCCCGCATTTGCAACGCAGGTGGGATCTCGTGATCGCGAATGAAGTCCCGGCTGAATACGTCGTCGGTTGCATAGAGAAGGAGACCAAGGCAGTCTTCTCTAATTGCACGCTCAGCTTCCACTGCGGAATCGTCAGCGACGAGAAACCCGCCTTGCTTATCAACCCAGGGGCGGACTCCACGGAATCGAAGCTCACGAGCAAGCTCGGCAACCTCATGCCCGTGCTTACTGTAGTGCGACAAAAACAGTTGCTTCATCCTCTGAGATCCATCTTTCCTGGGTAACGATGAGGCGACTCCGGCCCGAGCCATTCGCCGGTATCGAGCCAAAGCTCATAGTAAAGGAGCCATTCGGCAGTCCACGGAACGATTGTTTCGGCCACCAGCTTGCTGGAATCCCAATTTCTGTCCTTCGGCCAATACAGGCAAAGAATTCCTCCCGGATAGACGTGAGGAGCATCACGCCGGATCTGTGGAGACTTCACGCGAACCTCCGGAGGGTGTCCAGGGCGATACCGAACCACAACAGAGTAGACCGGTGAACCTGGTTGCGGCTGGAGCTTCCCTTTCCAAATCCCGGTCGTGCCACTGAAGGTTGACCTAAATCCGGGAAACGAACGCTTCATAGCCGACTGCTGAATGGCAGAGGACAGTGGTGTTCGTCCCCGACGCGGGCCAAGGAATCGACCGCCATGAAATCTGGTCATCGGGACTGAAACGGCGGTAACACTTGCGGCCGCCGCGGTGACAACTCTCCCGGTCGGCTCGACGCAAGCCACGCCTGGGCGAAGTGCCTGAGCGAGTGCTTTTGCTTCGTCCTCAATCGTGCTCGGAAAATAGTCCTCGCCAAAGATCTTTTGCCAAAGGGCTATGGCCTTCTCTTGCGTGATGTCATCTGCAAGTGCGGCCTCGCTCCAATCCTCAGCTTCCTGAAGCCGGGACATGAACATTTCAAATGCAGATCTCCCCCAGTTCCATGAAATGTTGTGCCCTAAAA
>JADZBW010000352.1 GCA_020851885.1 Fimbriimonadaceae bacterium
CTGGACTCTCCGATGAAGTTCAGTGGCTTGGCCAAGTTTCCGCGCAGGTCCTGGAGGAGTTCGAGGAAGTCCTCTGGATAGATGAAGAGCCCCACAAATGGTGTGGTGTACGGGAGGGAGTACCGTTGGTAGACCTCTGCTCCCCAACAGTTGTTGGAGATCACCGTAAAATCTCGATTCTTGAGTTTGAGCCTCCGGAAGCGCCCGGGTAGGCCCCAGATTGCCGCCTTGATGCCTTTGAGAAACTTCTTCATCCGTTGGTTGTGATGTCTCTGAACAGCAACTACTATGCCACGACATAGGGAGTCGCAGCATCCTGTCGTGGGAATTCCCTCCAACCCAAACCAACCTTGGTACGGTACAACGAGGATAGCGTCTCGCCTCGCGAGACAAGGACGTCCATGAGCCTTTCCAATCCTCACGTCACTGCCCAAGATGCCCTGGACTACCACAGAAACGGGCGGCCCGGAAAACTCGCGATCGTTCCCACCAAACCGATGGCGACCCAACGTGATCTGGCGTTGGCCTACACCCCCGGAGTTGCCGTCCCCGTCCTCGAGATCCAGCGCGATCCCGACCTCTCCTTCGACTACACCTCTCGTGGCAATCTCGTCGCCGTCATCTCCAACGGCACCGCCGTCCTCGGTCTTGGCGACTGTGGGGCCGCGGCTTCCAAGCCGGTGATGGAAGGCAAAGCCGTCCTCTTTAAGCGCTTCGCCGACGTGGATGTTTTCGATATCGAAGTCAACGCGGATAACGCCGAAGAATTGATCCGGATCGTCAAAGCCCTCGAACCGACGTTTGGAGGGATCAACTTGGAGGACATCAAGGCCCCTGAGTGCTTCATCGTCGAGGAAACGCTCAAGTCTCAAATGTCCATCCCCGTCTTCCATGACGATCAGCATGGGACGGCGATCATCTCCGGCGCGGGACTCCTGAACGCCCTCGAAATCATCGGGAAGAAGCCGGAGGCCGTGCGCCTGGTCGTGAATGGCGCCGGCGCGTCAGCTGTCGCCTGTGCCGAGTTCTATGTACGCCTTGGCCTAAAGCGAGAGCACATCGTGATGGTGGACAGCAAGGGGGTGATCTTCAAGGGCCGCACCGAGGGAATGAACGAGTACAAGGAGCGATTCGCCAACTCGACCAAAGCCCGGACCTTAGCTGAAGCCTTGGTCGGCGCCGACGTCTTCGTGGGCCTCTCCAAGGCCAATGTCGTCTCTGGAGAAATGGTCAAAGCCATGGCTCCAAAACCCATCATCTTTGCCCTTGCCAACCCCGATCCCGAGATTCCCTACGACGAGGCGGTAGGCGCACGTCCCGACGCCATCATCGCCACCGGTCGCAGCGATTACCCGAACCAAATCAATAACGTGCTGGGCTTCCCCTTTATCTTCCGAGGCGCTCTCGACGTTCGGGCAACCGCCATCAACGACGAGATGAAAGTCGCTGCTGCACGCTCCCTGGCCAACCTCGCCAAAGAAGACATCCCTGATTCCGTCCTGAAGGCTTACGGACTGACCGCGCTGAAGTTCGGCCCGGAGTACCTGATCCCCAAGCCGCTCGATCCCCGCGTCCTCATCTGGGAAGCTTCGGCGGTCGCGGAAGCCGCCATGAAATCCGGGGTCGCCCGGCTGCATATCGACATCGATGAATATCGCGAGAAGTTGGAAGCCCGACTCGGCAAAGGCTGGGAGGTCATCCGCCACATCATCAACAAGGTCCACCGGTCGAATAACCGAGTTGTCTTTGGCGAGGGTGAACATCCTTCCATCATCCGCGCCGCCCACCTGATCGAAACCGAGGAGATAGCCCGCCCGATCCTCTTGGGCCGACCGGAAGTCATTGCAAGTACCGCCCAGGACCTGGGGTTGGAATATCGACCGGACGTGATCGATCCCAACAATTTCCCGGAGATCGATCGCTACACCGACGCGCTCTTCGCAAAACGCCATCGAAAAGGCCTGACGCTGGAAGCCGCTCAAGACCAGGTTCGCCAACCAACGACCTTTGGCCCGATGATGGTGGAGCTCGGAGAGGCCGATGCCTTTCTCGCCGGCATCACGATGAACTACCCAGAGGTAATTCGACCCGCCCTGCAAGTGGTTGGCGTACAGAAGGGTCTCAAGAAGGTCTGCGGACTCTACGTCACGATCGTGGGTAACCGCGTCTTCTTCCTCACCGACCCCACCGTCAACATCGAACCCTCCGCCGCCGATCTTTCCGAGATCGCGATTATGGCCGCCGATTTCGCCCGAACCTTGGATGTCAAGCCGGAGATCGCGATGCTCTCCTTCTCCAACTTTGGAAGCACCCGTCACCCGCTTGCCGACAAGGTCGCCAGTGCGGTCCAATTGGTGCGCAAAGCCCGCCCGGACCTGAAGATCGATGGCGAGATGCAGGCCGATACCGCCGTATCCCGCCAGATCATCGAAGGTCGCTACCCGTTCAGTCACGTTAAGAATCCCAATGTGCTGGTCTTCCCCGACCTCCAATCCGCCAATATTGCCTACAAATTGCTGCATCACGTGGGAGGATCGGAAACGATTGGGCCTGTATTGCTGGGGATGGGTAAGCCCATCCAAGTGCTCCAAACCGGGGACGAGGTTCGAGACATCGTCAACTTGGTCGCGGTGACGGTGCTGCAAGCTCTGGAACGATGCTGAGCTGTCGGAATTAACGCTATTCCCTGGGATCGCCGAATCTATTCGGCCCCCCTCTCCCCGATGAATGGCGGGGAGAGGGGCAGGCGGTGAGGAGAGAACAAGCCATCGCCGGGCATGGGGTGCGTGGGGGATAGAGCAAGCCGGAGCGCGTGTGACACGCGCGATCCGGGCTCTGGCACTACGGCATTTGTGGGGCGCTTTCCTGAAGACCGATCGACCAGCCCCTGGGATCGCCGAATCTATTCGGCCCCCCTCTCCTCGATGAATGGCGGGGAGAGGGGGCAGGAGCCATCGCCCGGCACCATGCCATTTGTGGCGGCACAGCTTGGCGGAGCGCGTGAGACTCGCGCGATCCAATGTGTAGCGTGGGACACGCGCGATCCAATGTTGGGACACCCGCGATCCGGGGTTTGTGTTCCAGCGAGTGGTGTATGAGGTTGGCATTCCGTTTCCCGATTTCCCATACACGGACCCGAAATCCCTCGCACCGGGGACAGGGAGAGAGACTTTTGTGGGGAGCCCAACTCGTTGTAGACTGCGAAGACCTTGCTCCGAAGTTTGTCACTGGCGCTGATCCTCGGCCTCGCCACTTGGGCCCTCTGGCCCCGTGACGCCGCTGCCCCCGAGGCGAATGGCATCGCGCCCAGCTCCGGCCGAAACCGTAAATACACGCTCAGGTTCGCCCCCGGCCTCTACATGCCGGACCGACGACCCATGGACCTTGGGACGCCGCTCCAAGGTCTCAAGAAGGTCGCGGCTGCGTTTGAAAGGCTCTACCCGGACACCCACATCGAGTTCACCGAGGCGCCGGTCGGATCCCGCGAGTACCTGGTGACCCAACTCGCCGCCGACCAGGCGCCGGAGATTCTCAATGTCAACGTCGAGGACGTCTGGCAGGATGTCCAGAAAGGCTGGTATGTGGGCTTGGACAAGTACCTCGAACAGCCAAACCCATTCGTACCGAAAGGCCAGCCTGGCTCGCGGCAATGGTGGGATCAATTCAAGTACGAGGCTCTGAGCCGTGGCAAAGCCGCCCCCGATGGCAAGATGTATTGCCTGACGTTCGACATGGTCGAAACCGGCATCTTCTACAACAAGGACATCTTCCGAACACTGGGTCTGAAAGAGCCGAAGGACTGGCCCGAATTCATGGCCGCCCAAGAAAAGATCCAGAAGGCGGGTCTGATTCCTCTTCTACTGGGCAACGTCGAAGTCGCCGATTGGGGCATGGATCTTATCTTCGATCAGGTGTATGGCGAACTGCTCCCCGGCATGAACCTTCACAAGGACCCTGTCCGCGAAGAAACTCTGGCCGGTTACCTGGACTGGGACGAGATCGCCTTCCTCTACGGAAAGGGCTTCTTCACCCGCCGAGACCCGAGGTTTGTAGAGACTTTTCGGATCCTCAAAGAATGGCGTCGCTATTGGCCCAAAGCAATGGTCACGGATTACGTCAAGCAGTTCGTCACCCAAAAAGCCGCAATGTGGTGGAGCGGTAGTTGGACGGTCAATCGCCTGATGCGCGACCCCGACGTGACTTTCGATTGGGGCGTCTTCTACCTGCCTCCAATTCCTCGCGTGAGCTGTCGATTCGCGGACGGGCATCAGCAGGTCGTCATCGGCGGCGCGGGCACCCAGTTCGAAGTCACCAAAACCGCCTTTAACGACACCCACGATCCGGCAACCTCGGTGAAGCTGAAGCGGGCGATCGCGTTCCTGCAGGATCTAACCCTCCCGCAGAACACCGATCGGGTGGTCAATGAGATCGTGGCCTTCCTCCCGAACATCGTCGGTACCGAACCGAACCCCTCCCTGATGCCGTTCCACGAGTTCCTGAAGCGGCCCTGCAGCAAGACGAAATGGCTCTATACCTTCGACCTGAGGTTCAACGAAATCTATCGCCGGATGCTCGAGCTTTTCCTGAACGACGGCATCAGTGAGGACGAGTTCCTGACCTGGATGGAATCCAACCTTCGCACCGCCTCCGAGACCGTCGTCCGGCGCAAGAACCTGGATCTATCGAAGTTCGAATCGGCATGGGAAGCGAACGCCGTCCTTCGGGCCCGCTTCCGGGAGTTGCCGAGTGGCCCGTAAGTTCAGTGGCAAGGATTCCAGCCTCGTCATGTACGCGATGCTGACCCCAACCTTTGGCTTGCTCGCCGTCTTTAGCCTCGTGCCGTTCCTGTGGGCGTTCGCAACCTCGTTTTACGATTACGAAGTCGGGGGAGAATCGAAGTTCATCGGCTTGGCAAACTATGTCGAATACTTGCACGACCCGACGCTCTTCTCGAGCTTCGGCAACATGTTCTTCCTGATGTGCTTTGGGCTCATGGTGGTCACGACCGCTCCGCTGATCATCGCCAAGCTGATCTTCTCCCTCCGATCCGAGCGTGCCCGTTACCTCTATCGCGTGCTGTTCCTGATCCCGATCGTGGTTCCCGGGGTGGCAGGAATGATGATCTGGCAAGGGATGATCTATGGCGACTCCGGGTTCCTCAACGAGCTTCTCAGATCGATCGGCCGAGACGACCTGACCCGAGGCTGGCTGACCGATCCCCGAACCGTCATGTGGGCGATCGTCTTCATGGGCTTCCCTTTCGCCGGCGGCATCAACATTTTGATCTACTACGCCGGGCTGGCCGGCATCTCGGAAAGCGTTCACGAGGCTGCCGAATTGGATGGAGCAAGGGGCATCCGCAAGTTCTTACGAATCGACGTGCCGCTCGTCCTGAGCCAGATCAAGCTCCTCACGATTCTGACCGTTATTGGCACCGTCCAAGGCTTCGAAGGGATGTTCATCCTTACCAAGGGAGGGCCGGGATTCAAAACGATGGTGCCGGGCCTCTGGATGTATATGAATGCCTTCAGCTTCCAGCGGATGGGCTATGCCTGCGCGATCGGCGTCATCCTCTTTCTCCTGATCCTCACATTGACCATCCTGAATATGCGCTACCTTCGGTCCTCGGAAGAGCTCACGGCGGAGTCGGCATGAGGCGCAAGCGCGGGCAGTTCTTCCTGCACCTCATCCTATTGACGATTCTCGGCATGACCTTCATGCCCCTGGTCTTCGTCCTCGACAACTCGCTTCGCACGAATTCTGAAATGAACCACTCGTTCTTCGGACTTCCCAAGGCGGCCATCCAGAGCGCCGCCATCACAAACGCGAAGCTTGGGGGCGAAAGCACGTTCTCGGTGGCCCGCTCCCCGGACAAAGGCGCCGTTGTGGATCAGGTGGGATATGGCGAAGCGCTGCGAAGAATGGGCAAGCAGCTCTTCGAGGGCTATGTTTACGCTTGGCAAGTCCTGAGACCGTACATGCTGAACACGATCTTCGTCTGTTTGGCAACGGTTCTCGGCGTGGTCTTGGTGGGCTCGGTCTCCGCCTACGTGTTCTCTCGATGCCGATTCAGGGGCAAGAACACTTTGTTCCTCGCCGTTCTGAGCTTCATGATGATCCCGGGGGTCTTGACGCTCGTTCCCAGCTTCCTCTGGGTCAAGCAGCTAGGCCTGTTGAACTCGCATTGGGTGCTGATCCTGCCCTATATGGCCGGGGGCCAGATTTTCGCCATCTTCCTCTTTAAGAGTTTCTTCGATGGCCTGCCCGGCGAATTGTTCGAATCGGCGAAGATGGACGGCGCCGGTCACTGGACCCTGTATTGGAGGATGGTTCTGCCGCTCTCCAAGTCGGTCATTTCCGTGGTGGCGATCACCAGCATCCTGGGAACCTGGAACAACTTCCTCTGGCCGTTCATCACCAATTCCGACGCCAAGTACCACGTCGTCTCCTCTGGCCTGTATCTGATGGGGCAAAGCCAAGTCGCCGCGAACTACTCGACCATGTTCGCCGCGTATGTTTTGGCGAGCATCCCGCTGCTCGTCCTGTTCCTCTACGCGACGAAGCCCTTTATGGCCGGCGTCACAAGTGGCGCCTTCAAGGCTTAGGCACTCTTGTTTGATTCGAACATTTCGAGTATCCGCTTTCCAGGTGTCAACGGGGCCTGCCCGTCGGAGGTTCGATCACCAACTGTCTCACTTCATCTTCGCCGGTGATCCATTTCCAAGCGCCAACTACCTTGGGTTCCACTTCGTCCTTCCCGTCGTCCTCACATGGGTTCACCTCGCCCGCAAGTTTGGGTTTGTCCGGGCGGTTGGGATCATCGAGTTCGCCGTTCTTGCCCTGGGATTCCGCTTCGTCCGAATTTTGGATCTGGCACGCGTCGATAGGATCTTGGCCGAACTTGTCGCCGGGCTTTGCCGAGGCTCTGGGCTTATTGGTGTTCTTCTTTGATTCAGTTGTTGAATCTCGTCGTTGAGGATCCTTGGGCAATTTCATGTTCTAACACTCCTCGAATTGGGATCGGTCCGCTTTGCCTCACGGACAATGTCTTCCTTCTTAGACGATAGAAGTCGCAATAGGAGGCTAGTGCCCGTGCAACCCGTTTGAAGTCCAAACGCTTCCTACTGGAAGTTGTCCGTGGTCGTTTGAGTGCTGTTGGCGATCTGCTTCGTCGAGCCCGGTTAGTCCGAGTTCAGGAACTTGGAAACTCCCGAGCGCCTCTCCGCGACTCCGGGGTAAACGTGACCGTTCCCCTGTAAATGCGAACCCAAAGCCCAATCAGGGACGAGGCGGTCCCGACTTTCTCAAGGTCGGGACGAGGAAAACCGGTTTATCCCCACGTGCGTGGGGCGGTTGTCCTGATCGGCTCGATCGTCTGCACCGAGTGCGGTTCATCCCCACGTGCGTGGGGCGGTTTAAACCAGAAGATTGTTGAGATGGTTGTAGGCCGGTTCATCCCCACGTGCGTGGGGCGGTTCCAAAGTCCTACTTCGCTTTCGAGTCCACGGTCGGTTCATCCCCACGTGCGTGGGGCGGTTTCAGCGACAACGGCAACTGTCTCGACATCAACCGGTTCATCCCCACGTGCGTGGGGCGGTTCAGGTCTCTTTCCCGATCTGGTTCTCGGTGATCCGGTTCATCCCCACGTGCGTGGGGCGGTTCGATCAGGCACGACGGGCAGAATGAATCCATTCGGTTCATCCCCACGTGCGTGGGGC
>JADZBW010000353.1 GCA_020851885.1 Fimbriimonadaceae bacterium
CTTGCTGCACGTCCCGAGGAATCTCGGCGACCCCTGAATAGAACACGCCGTCCGGTATGGGCCAAGCGACGGTAAAAGCGGTCCTCGTTTCATTGGGCAAAATCCGAACGGTTGCCGTCTGAAAGAGCCGCGAACCGATACCAATCTCCAGAAAGCCAAAAGTGGAAGGCATCTCGGTCGGCTGATATCGACGCCAAACTTCGCCCTGATGACATCCCAAGACATACCCGTCGACCACCAAGGCATCCGCCTCGGCAGTACGCATCGCGAAGATCAGGAAAGGCAGGAACATGGAATTGGAGAATCGACGACAAAGCTTACCGCCGTAAGGGAAATCACAATCTTGGCACCAAGACCGCCAGCACGCCGGGATGGATCTGGAGTTCCGCCGGGGTTTTCAAGCCACCTTCTCCATCGACGGTGATCTTCTTGATCGGCCTTGTTTGAACCCGAATTCCCATCGCCCTGAAGGGTACAACCTCCGGCATGGCAATGTGTCGGCCATGCCACAGGCGCAGGAAATAGCGCAGCAGCACGGCCCGACTGCTTGAATTCACCGAATAACCGGCCAAATAGCCACTGTCGATCTCTGCATCTGGGGTGATTGGAAATGGGCCCGCGTGGAAACGACCGTTTCCAATGACGACCTGCATCGTGCGGACTTGGAGGGTCTCGTCCGGCAGGACGATTTGAGCGGCAAACCTTCGACCGTGGGCGACCGCTTTGAACAAAGCGACCAGGTACACGATCCGTCCGTATCGCTTCTTGGCTTCGTCATCCAGGTTCTCTGCGATCAGGGTAGAGAGACCGACCGTCGCCACATTGACGAAGCAGCGACCGTTGACGCTGCCAAGATCGATCAGCCTCCTTTGTCCGTCTTTGATCACCTGACAAGCCGAATCGACTTCAACCGGTATGTCCAAGTCTCGAGCCAGGGAGTTGCCGGTACCCAATGGTAGGAGGCCCAAAGTCGATGAACTGCCGATGAACGCTTTGGACGCCGCGCCAATCGTGCCATCTCCTCCGCCGACGCAAACCACGGGAACTTGGCGATGGATTACCCGCTCAATAGCACTTTGGACCAGCATTGGACTGCGCAGGAGTTCTGAGTGAACCAACTCGATATCGAGCGAGCGTAGCCTGGCCTCAGCCAGTTCGAACCACTCCTGACCCCGGCGCGATTCCCCATTGACTATCAGCGCTGCCAAACTCGTGGGCATACAACATACCGACGAGGAAATCCGACCTATAGGTCCATCTCAGAGCTATGGCCTGGGAAGTGCTTGGCCTCAGGATCAAGGAACGTCTTGGCGAAGCAAACGGCGGTCGCCGCCTCCCCGACGCCGGTGGCAATCAGCTTGAGCTTCCCGGCGAACGTGCACACATCGCCTACCGCAAAGACCCCGGGGAGCCCGGTTTCGAACCGGTCGTTGACCACGATCTGAGTCTTGGCAATTTCAAATCCCCAATCCTTCAGAGGTCCTAACGACGACTTGAAGCCGATGTTGACGATCAGGTCGTCGCATTCGAACACCTCGGTTTCCTTTGTTTGCGTGTTCTCGAGCACCACCGCTTCCAAGCGATCCGAACCGATAAGCTCCTTAACCGCATACCAGATTTTCATATGGACTCGGCTTTCACGGACCTTCTGGATGGAGTCCTCGTGCGCTTTGAATACGTCCCGCCGGTGGATCAACGTAAGCGAGTCGGCGACGTCGATGAGGTTGAGACACCAGTCGAAAGCGCTATCTCCTCCACCCACGATTCCGACGCGCTTTCCCTGCAATCGGGACTTGTCTCTCACTCCATAGGAGATTCCACGCCCCTCGAAATCGAGTTCCCTTTCAACTCCGATACGCGTCGGTTGAAAGGCTCCGGCACCCGCGGATACGATGATCGTCTTGGTGGGAAGCTCCCGCCCGCCGAGGGTCCGAATGATCCACCCCGCTTCCGTCTTCTCCAATGATTGGGCGGTATCTTCCAAGATGAGTTCAGGCTCAAATTGCACGCCCTGTGCGATCATTTCTCGCGCCAGGTCCTTGGCAAGAACTTTGGGGAATCCCGGCATATCGTAAACGTACTTCTCCGGATAGAGGGCCGTGAGCTGACCGCCGAGATCAGGCAGGGAATCGATGATGCGAACCGACATGCCTCTCAGGCCGGCATAGAATGAAGCGAAGAGCCCACAGGGGCCCCCGCCGATGATCGTGACATCCACGGTATTCATGGGAGAAGGGGTCGCTCGCGACCTCTCAAGAATGGAGGCCCGACTTGACTACTTTACCCTTGGCCAAGACTCAGCCGATGAACTTGTAGCCGACGCCTCTCACGGTGATCAGGCGAACCGGGCTATCGGCGTCTGGCTCGATCCGCGTCCGCAGCCAACGGATGTGCACGTCGACCGTGCGCGCGCTCACAAAAGCATCGCGCCCCCAGACCCGATCGAGCAGAGCATCTCGAGAAAAGACCTGACCCGGATTACGCACTAGAAAGTAGAGCAGAGCGAATTCCTTGGGTGAGACGATGAGCGGCTTCCCGTCCAACCAGATTTCATGGCTTCGAGGATCGATGCGAAGATTCCCCTTCTCCACGACTTCATTAACCGGATCTCCCGTTGCCCGACGAAGGATTGCCTTCACTCGAGCAGAAAGCTCGCTCAGACTGAACGGCTTGACGACGTAGTCGTCCGCTCCAAGCTCCAATCCCTTGATGCGATCGGCTTCTTCAGCACGGGCGGAAACGAAGATGATCGGCGTCTGACCGTCTCGACGAATCGCCCGGCATAAGTCGTAGCCACTGCGTTGGGGGAGCATGATGTCGAGGATGATGAGATCTGGCTTGATCTTGCGAAACAGCCTCATCCCCTCCTCTGCCGACTCTGCGGTGAAGGTCGTAAAGCCGTCTTTCCGCATCCTGTTCTCGACGGTTTCAAGAATCGTAGGTTCGTCGTCCACGATGAGAAGCTTCATCGAAACCGTCTCCTTGTCCAAGTCATTGCATAGCCAATGCCATCCATTCAGTTCGCAGGGTGAGACGAATCGGCGGTCAAAGGCATCGACTTGCCCGTACACGTTACCCACTGTCCTCCAGCACGGTTCTAGCCGAATTAGGTTAAGGGAATGTAAACAACGACGGCGATGCCCCGAATCTGGGGCGACAACTGGTCGTCATTTCATCCAAGTGCCTTATTGCGCCTCAAGATGGTCGTCCTTGTGCCAAAGCCTCCAAAGTCCGCGAACGCCAAACACTACGATGGCAATTCCCAGAACTCCAAGCGGAAGCCAAACCGTGATCGGCACTGGCTTTCTAAGATCCTGCTCGACCTGAATCGGGGTTGGCATGAGGTACGTGGGAGGAGATTTCATGGGCTGAAACTCCAAATCACCCATTGCATTGCGGGACCTTCGCTCGTCCAAATAGACCGACATGTTCGGATTTGGTGGCACCGAGGACGGCGATTTCCGCAACGCGATGGCGAGTTCGCCCTTCGTTTGATAGTCTAGTGGGAAACTCGCTTCCATCTTGGCCAACCAAGGCCGACCATCGACCATTGCCTTCAAACCAACATCCGAAACGACATAGAGCCGGAGAGATCGCGTGGCTTCTCCTTTGGTATCCATCGGCTCTCGATAAGGATAAACCGGCGCCTTGGCTTGAAAGGTGATCCGGACCAGCGGAGATCTGATCCCAAGATCGTCTTTGCTACCAACGAACTTGAATGCGGTGAGATACCAGCCAAGCTTCACATACTCGGCCAACCACTTATCGAGGGCAGGACGCATGGCAAAACCATTGGCCTTGAGCCACCCGGCCAATGCGGTCGAATCGGTTGCTTTCAAGACCGTCGCCTTGTAACCGGCAACCAATTGAGTGGACACGACGGAAACAGATCCGGCAGGGGCGCCTGCCCCTCCCGCCTCCGTCGGTGCCGACGGCAACGTGAACTTGTACCCCGTTTGCCGATGGTAGGTCACCGGTCGCGCCGCGTCTTGCAATGTCTTGAAGACCGTATCCTTGAACGGAGCCAGCGTCGGCAAAGTTGGGGTCGGAACCAAGAACCCCAGATCCTTCAATTTGGTATTGAAATCAGCCTGGCGGATGAAATGCTCCTCACCAGTTTTGGAGTTCCAAACGATTAACGCCGTTTCCTCCGCCAGCGAAATTGGGTTCCCTGAGATTGAAGGATCCCAGACGGTCGCACATGGCCAACACATCGAAACGAGGAAGACGCATATCGCGGCCAGCAAGAATCTGCGATTCACATTATTAGAGGGTCGCTCGACCCCGAATTGGTTCAGTTGCCGGTGGCAATGATCTCGACATTGGCGCGCGGAACAAGCACCTCGCCTTCGCCCTCGATCTTCGCCTTGAGCACTCGAACTTCGGTGCCGGACTCCACGACCATCAACTGCGCGGGCAGGTCGGTCACCGTGCCGAGCTTGCCAAAATAAGGCTCTCGAATGACCCGTATCGGCGTGCCCACCGTCAGCTCGAATGCTTGTTTGGCTGCCTTCGACTCTGCGACCGCTTCGTGAAGGGGGCAGATCACTTCGGGACGAATAACGCCTGCGCGAATTTGGGTTGCGCCGTTGATGCTGGCGGTCTTCCCTTCCAAAGTCTTGAGCAGTTCGAACGTCCGCTGAGCCATCGCCAAGAAGCCGAAGCCTTCCGTGACCACGACGGTGAGCGATATGTTCTCTTGACCGGTGATGGCCACCCCGATGTCGTAGCCCAAAAATTGGATCAAGTCACTGTCTTTGATACCGCCAGCCACAAGTCCCTTTACGCCAACGCTCGTCGCCTTGACCAGGGCGTCATAAGTGATGCCCGCGCCCCCCACCAGGATCTTGCCCGTATCGTCATCCTTGATGCTCGTCGCGTCCAGTACGTCGCTTGGCGAGTTCACCGCGACCCGAATCAGTCCCGTCCGCTCGCCACCGACTCCAAAAATCCCTTGGACCATGGCGCAACGAGTCTCGACGATCGCACCCTCTTCCGGCATTGCCTCCGCGATCACTCCCTCGATATAGGCCGTGATTTCAACCGGGATGGAAGGCTCGCGAACCAGCGCATTGCCGGTGACTTCCGAAATCGATTCGATCGTCCCATGATGGTCGGACTCCGCGATCGGAGCCTTGAAGAAGCCAAACAGCTTCTTGCCCTCCGCAACCACCTGACCCTTGGTGACGACGTCTCCCGCCTTGATCTTGACCATCGACAGAACGTCTTTTGGCTCCACTCCGAGTTTGTCCGCCAATTTCAGCGTTTGCAGTGGGCCGGGCAAGAGAGCCCTCGCGATCACTTGATCGGGGCTGACCTTGTCGCCCTCTTTGACGATGACCTCGCCCTTAATCGGGAGTCGACGAACCCGGCGAACAATGATGTCGCCGCTGACGGTGAGTCCGGGAGTATATGCGCTTGCCAATCGAGTGATCCTCTGGTCGAAAGACCGAGCGCTGATTTTACCTTCGCACCTCGCTCGACGGCGAGTGACCATGAACTCCAACCTTGAATCGCCAATCGTGGTGGGCCATTCGCCCAAAATAGACCCATGATTTCAACCGAAGTCGCGAATCGAATCCTCGCCGAACTGAATCAGAACGACCTTGTCGGCCACCAACTCCGACGACGGGCCATGGAGCTGCTCAGCGCCTTGCCGAACTATAACTGGTCGGGCATCTACCGTCTCGAAGGGAACACGCTTGTTCTCGACGAGTACGTGGGCGCGGAAACCGATCACACCCGGATCGAGGTCGGAGTGGGAGTCTGCGGCACGGCGGTTGCCGAGGATGCCAATCAAATCATCGAGGATGTCCGCAATCTGGACAACTATCTGGCTTGCTCACTTCAAACGCGAAGCGAGATCGTTGTCCTCATTCGCCGCGATGGCGAAATCCTCGGGCAGATCGACATCGATGGACATCGGGTCGGCGCATTCGATGTCAGTGACGAAGATTTCCTGGATCGGATGGCGTCCGTGCTCGCCGAACGCTGGGACTAGCCATCGGAAAATGAAAAATCCGCGCTTTCCTTAGCGCGGATTTTCCTTTCTTGCGGGGCCGCGAAGTCTACTTCCGACCGGAGCGAATCACCAAGTCGCTGTCCAGCCGAACACCGAACTCCGTTCCTCGCCTCAGAATGACGTCGGCCGGGCGTTCGTTGCTTCTCTGGACTTCGCCAAAGAGGTATCCAAGCACGCCGCCGAGAACCGCGCCTTCGAGAGGCTTCTTGGTAAGCAGTCCGACCAGAAGGCCCGCACCGGCGCCGTAACCGGCAAAGACGATGCGATCATCTTTCTTGCTTCTCCGAGCCGTGTAAACGCCGTCCGAATTCCTGACCACGCTCGTGCTGTCCAGGCCGATCAACGACCCGTCGATCGTAGCGGTCCGGCCATCCGGCAGGACGATTCGCTTGAAGTTGAGCTCCAGAAGACCCGGGTTATTACGCTCCCTCGCATGAACGCCGGCAACCACTCCTTCGATGCGGGTTCCTTCAGGTAGGCCGGCATAAGCGGTACCGCTGACGTCTCGCATCGACATCCAGAATCGATCGCCCAGACGTGCGGTTTGCGATGACAATTCGTCTTCGAGTTTCACCGGAATAACCGTCCCGCTATCGATCGCGACTTCGTACCTCGTTGGGATCGGATCGGTTCGCGACGGATTGATCACCCGGCTCGTCGAGATTTCGACCGTCCGCGTGGGAGCGATCCACTCGACGCTGGCACCCAGCGACTCGCTCAGAAAACGAAGGGGCACCATGGTCCGGCCTCTTGAAATCTGGGCAGGCGAATCCAATTCAAGGATGCGACCATCCACCGTGGCCTCTCGGTCGCCAATCCGAAGTTCGACGTTAGTACCACTTCTTTCAGCGGTGACGGTTCGAGTCGCCGCATTCCAATCGACATAGGCGCCCATCTGCTCGAAGACCCCTCGCAGGGGGACGAGCACACGACCATTGGACGTCATAGGGCCTGCCCCTTCAAAGTCGACCGCCTCGCCATTGACGGCGACGCGAATATCCTGGCTTGAGGCCACCGCCGCCAAAGCAATTGCGAGAAAGAGCGTCGCGAATTTGAACCTAGATGTACTCATATTACCTCCCTTCGGTAAGAGCGTTGTTTTTTACTAGAACCGGTTTGCGTACCGAATACTTGGACGACGTTTCTGAAAAATGTGTTCTCTCACTCCAGGACCGGTAGCCTTCCTTCTATTAGCGCTTACGCGGACAACAGGTCGAATGAAGCCGACTATCCGCAATTGAGATTCGCATAGGGGAATTACAAGCGCATTGCCTTCTCGATGGCGCCATCGATCCGTGCAGTGAATCGTCTGTGGTTTCAAACAACTGCTAGTTCCATGTCGATCTGCCCGCACCCAATGAGATACCTCGTCGTTTCTCTTATTAGAATCTTGGGCAAAATGCGCTTACTCCGCGTTCTGAAGCCACCAGGGTCCCCATCGCAAGGGCCTATCCAAGATAAACTCTCTGCGTGGAGCGATTCGATGTGGTTGTGGTCGGCGCCGGGCATGCTGGCATTGAAGCCGCCCTCGCGGCATCCCGGATGGGCCTGAAAACGGCGTGCGTCACCATGCGCCTCGATCGCATTGGCCACCTACCCTGCAACTGCAGCATCGGCGGTCCCGCCAAGGGCCATATGGCGCGAGAAGTGGATGCCCTGGGTGGGCAAATGGGGGTCGCGACCGATCACGCCTTGACCCATATTCGACGGGTTGGCACCAGCAAAGGTCCAGCGGTCCAGACCATTCGCGCCCACGTCTGTAAAGACTTGTATCCCCAACTGATGCGGCAGACTTTGGAGTCGGAACCCAACCTCACCGTCATCCAGGGGACGGTCGGCCGTGTCGAATCAAAGGATGGGAAGGTCACTGGAGTCCAACTGGGCGAGTCGATGCTGTCCTGCAAAGCGGTCGTCCTTACGACCGGCACCTTTCTGAATGGCCTTTGCCATGAAGGACAGAAGAAGACGCATGCCGCCCGCCACGGCGATCTCCCCAGCGCTCTCCTCAGTGACTGGCTCCGCGACCTTGGCGTTCACCTTCGCCGCTTCAAAACCGGCACCACCCCTCGAATTGCCAAGAGCAGCATCGACTATTCCAAGACTCCGCCACTGGATAGCGAGGCGGACGCAGGTCCCATCAGTTTTCGCCACGACCGCACTTATGAAACTCGGCCACTCCTCCCGTGCTGGCAGACTCGAACCACAGAAGCAACGCATGCCCTGATCCATGCCAACCTTCATGAGAGCGCGATGTACTCCGGGCAAATCGAAGGCATTGGGCCGCGCTACTGTCCTAGTATTGAGGACAAAATTGTACGCTTCGCAGAGAAGGACAGCCATCCCGTCTTCCTGGAGCAAGAGACATGGGACGGTGAAGAGGTCTATGTCCAAGGGGTGAGCACGAGCCTGAGCGCCCACGTGCAGGTCGCCCTCCTCAAAACCATTTCCGGCCTGGAAGGCGTCGCGATGCTCCGCCCGGGCTATGCCGTCGAATACGACATGGCCGACCCCCTGCAACTCACCCCGCACCTGATGTCCAAGCTCCTCGATGGCCTCTTCCTCGCCGGACAGTTGAACGGGACAAGCGGTTATGAAGAAGCCGCCGGCCAGGGGATCGTCGCCGGGATCAACGCCGCCCGCTTCGCCCAAAACGAGGCGCCGATCGACTTTCCCCGCAGCAACAGCTTCATCGGCGTGATGGTGGACGATCTTGTCACCAAAGGCGTCGAGGATCCCTATCGGATGCTGACCGCGCGGGCCGAGCACCGACTCCACCTGCGCCATGACAACGCCGACACCCGTTTGACCCCGATCGGTCGCGAACTCGGAATCGTCGACGAGGAGCGATGGCGGCGATTCAGCATCAAGCAGGAGCGGATCGCCGCCGGCCTCGATGTGCTCGCCCAGACGTTCGTCAATGAGAGCCACAACGATCTGCTGGAAGGGATCGCAGTGGGGCCGGTGAAGAACAAGACGAGCCTCTTCGATCTGATGAAGCGGCCGACGATCGATCTCCAGACAACCCGCCGCGTGGCAGAAACCTGCGCCCTCGAATTCCAACTTCCCGAGGACCCTCGAGTCTGCGAACAAATAGAACTCGCCGCGATGTACGACGGCTACTTGAAGCAGCAATCGCGGCAGATCGAACGATCGGTGAAGCTGGAAGAGATTCGAATTCCGACGAAGTTCGATTACCTCGCCACCAAGGGCCTGAGCTACGAGACCCGGGAAAAGCTCTCGCGCATTCGTCCCCTCACCATCGGCCAGGCAAGTCGGGTTCCTGGTGTCCGTCCAAGCGATATCGCTCTGCTGATCGGGCACCTTCGCAAGTAGCGTAAGATGGAGCCATGGCATTCGTCGCCACGCTTGCCCTGGTTGTATTGAGCCATCAGTCGCCGGTTCAACCGGATCTCAAGAAGCTGGTCGCCAAGCTAGATGTCTTGCAGGGGTACGAGTTTCACTCGTTCGCCAAATTTGGGGATCAGGCGTTTCGGTTGGTCTATCCGATCGCAACCAAACGAGCGGCAATCCTGCAGAAGCTTTCCGGCGCCCAACTCAAACAGCGAGCGAAGGCGATCGATCTCTTTGGAAACGCGGTCTACGCTCTCACCGAATGCGCGACTGCAAAACGAACGCCCGAGATGATGCGGCTGTACGAAAGCAACGGCGACTATCCCAGGGACTGGATTTTCAGGTGGATTGCCGAATCCGGAGATGCAAAACACGCCCGCATGATCTTTGAGTCCAGTCTGACCCAGCCGTACAAAGCCGACTTCCGCGAACTCGCCTACTATGCCGTGCTGGGAATGATGCGAACGAAGGAGACTTCGGCAAGGGCCATTCTCGCCAAGATCTTACGCAATCCGAACTCAGTGCGGACGGTCCGGGGCGAGATTCTTGCCGTCCTTGGGGCGACCAAAGATCCCGGAGCCCTGGCGGCGATTCGCGAATCACGTCGGTATGGCCGCATGATTCCGCCGCTGGCAAAACGCTGGCGATTTCCGGGCGAGTACTTCCGAGTGAGGGCTCAAGCAGCGGATTCGCAAGGAAAGACGGTTGGAATTGCGGAGTGGGATGCGCTGGGTTCGCCGGCGGATTGGTGGTTCGTGCAAAAAGTGGGCGGAACCTGGGCGAATCCGGCATTTATTGGCCTCAACGACTCTTGGCCAATTTCCACTCCTTCTCTAAGGGAGACCAAGGGGGGACCGGAGCATCACGCAAAGATGAAGGCGATCCTCGATAGCAAGCAATGGACCAAGGGATCGCTCGACGGCCAAAGATTCGACCAGGATTCGGACAACGACGGATACTCGGATTTGATTGAGAAGTGGTTTGGGCTCAATCCAAACTCCAATGACACCGACGGAGACGGCATTCCGGATGGAATCGATAAGAACCCTACGGCGGGGAATGTCCCAAGCACAGACGCTGAGAAGTGCGTGGCGGCGGTTTTCGATATCTTCTCATTCCGCGCCCAGGGTGGCCACCCAAATTACTTCGTAACCCTGCCAAAAGGGATGCGCGCCATCGAGTTGGATAGCTGGTACGGCCTCGTCCTGCATATCGGCTCGGCCTTCAAGCCACCGACCCGGACCGAAGCCCTTCGCGGTTACAGCATCGAATTCACCGGCGCTACGGTGAGCCCGAGCGGAACCACCTGCGAAGTGGCGGTCATCGAGCACGGCGGCTACTATGAGAGCTGGTTTGTCTATCGGTGTGAGAAGATTGGAGGCGAGTGGTACGTCGTATCCTGCAAAGAAACCGGCTCGGCCATCTCCTAGGTCGCTTGGGACTCTCGGTCGCCGAAGCGATAGAAGTCCTCTGGGCCTAAACCCGGTACAAGATCAAGCAACCCCGAAACCTAAACCACCAGTTTGATGGTCTTGATTTCGAAGGGCTTGTAGTCGAACGGAACCGCGCCATCGACCACTTCCATCGGATGGAGTTCCTTCTCCTCCAAATCGCAGGCGATCGCCGACTTGATAGGCACGTCGAAGTAGAGTTCGGCGCTGCCACTCGAGTTGTGGCACTCATAGAGCCTCACGATCAAACTCGCATCGTCCTCGGCTTTCTTCACCGCCTCGATCACGATGTTGCGATCGTCGCACCCAACCAGCTCTGGCAACGCGCCGTTCTCGCCCCGCTTTGGGCTGAGGTGGGCATGGCGGACGGGGGCATTCAAAGCATAGGCCGATTGAACGACGCCCGC
>JADZBW010000354.1 GCA_020851885.1 Fimbriimonadaceae bacterium
ATCATCGAGCGCGCTTACGCTCGGCCTGATTCCTCCGGAAATTGCCTGACGCGGAGATCCTCCGGCCATTCGGCGGGGTCGCCGCCTTTCGGGTGTTGGATCTTCATGGGCACCCACCCGGGGCCTGGCTTCCAACCGTCGGGCTGGCCGGCTCGATCCCAGAGTTCCCGCTCGGATGCGATGGGGCGAAGCCCAAGTTGCTTCACGAAGCACGGGACGCCCGCGGTGGAGCATTGGTGGACGATTGACTGTACCCAGTCGATGTTACAGGGCCTGGCATTCCTCCCGGACTCGCCGCCGACGATGACCCAGTCGATCGGGTGCATCTTCTCGACAATCATGCCGTCCGACAGATCGTCAAACGTGATGGACACAGAACCAAGCAACGGCTCGACGGAAAGGAACCTCTTCCGCGCCGGAATTCTGAGCAGCGCCGGAATCCGCTCGTCGGCACGCTGCTGGTCCTCGACGCTGGTCCCGATCCAGACGTTGATTGGCGCTCTGGCTGGAAAAGAAAGCCCGGGGTAGGTGCTCCCCAGCCAGCGATTGATCATTTTCGAGACGTCCGTCCCAGGAATCATCTCGGCGTTAGCCGCTTCCATCCTAGCCCTGAAATTCTCGGGCCGCTTGGTCAGGAGCATCCAATCTAGATTCGGAGTGTTGTGAATGGCTTGAAGGAATCGCGCGAGCCACGCGCTCGGAACCTCAGCGTCGAGCCAGTCGCAAATTGAAGGGAAGATGCGGGCCCGACGGAAGTCGCCGGACTCACCATCGCAGTCAGGGTGCATGCCCCTGGCAGGCCAGGCCTTGCCGCAAATGCGGCAGATCGCTGTCCGGGCCAACTTCGCCGGTTTATTCCAGTCCTTGGTCAACCGCCGCGGGGCGCCAGGTCCCCAGTGGTCAACCGGCTCGAATAGGTGGCGCTGGTCGTTGGCCTCGGCGTAGCAGTTGACGCAACCCGGTGAAACCTTGGTACACCCTTCCCAGGGGGACCATGTGTAATCGCACCACTCGATTGTCGTGATGGCCATGTTACCCCTTGAATCCGGCGTCGATGGCAGGCGCAATCGATTCCCTCTCTGCCTTTCGGCAGTACCAGCGCAGTCCGGCCACGGCAGAGACCGCGAATATGACGATCTGCCCCAGACAGAATGCAGGGGAGTCGTTGACCATACCGTAGGCAATACCCAGCACTGCTGAAGCCGTGGGGAACGACCATGGGTTATGGAGCTCGGAGATCTGAAAGACGATCAACGCGATCGCCGTTCCCGCGGGGTACCAGATGAGGCTTGCGTCCTCAGGGCTCATAGCTTGGCGTGGTGGAGCTGATTCGTGGTCGGTGCCTTCATCAGCTTGCCGGGGATGGGCCAGTTCTTGCAGCCTGACCCAATCAATATCGACGCGATGACGAAGGGTAGGAGGTATGCAGATTTCACACCTTGGGATCCGGAAGTCTCCAGATCGGCGATTTCCCGCTTCGTCCGACCAAGACCAACTCTCCAGCCTTGTGCATGCTGGCCGCGACTTGAGCGATCTTGGTTGAGTCGACTTCCGAAAATTCAGGTATCTCCCTTACCTTTCGCATGATCTCCAAATTGACGAAATGGCTGCCGACCATTTCTTGGGCGATGAATTGGCGAAGCTTGTAGTTGGCCGAGTTGGTGCGATTGATCTTTCGGGTTCCGGTCGTCTCCATCATCCGATCTGGCGGTGGAGGTGGGAGCGGAGCCACTTCGGTTTCGTCACCCAGTTCCGAGAGCGCCTGGATCGCGTTGTTGATCCTGTCTCTGCGTTTAACCAAATCGTCGATGGTCTGCTTGAATGGATTCATTTTGATGGGAGTTATTGGATCCGGATGTGGTGTTGATTCGGGTTGGTCTGGCTGGATCGGTTCGGGGTTTGAGGCGGGCCTAAGATCATCCCTCTCTCGCGCCGCCCGCGCTTTCCTGTAAGCACGAATCCCATAATTAGGTGATGGCTTGGGGCGATCGACGGGGGGGGCCTCGTCGCACTCATCCTTTGGCGTGGGTGGTGGTGGTGCCGGAGATTCAGGCTTGGGTTTGGGAATCCATTTGACCCTCCCCCAATCGACCGGAGCCGTGACGTCACCGCTCCGCCTATCGAGCCAGGCCTGGGCTCGTCGATTGAGCGCCGGCGTGTTTGACGGCAGCTTGAACGGTGCATCTGAAATATCGAATTCGCCCATACCTAGACGACTCTCTTCAGTCTTGAGTGACGCCACATCGCGATGGAGTTCACGACGTGCCGCCGGTTGGATTCCACGGCGCCGAGGCGGATTGCCGCGGCGCGCCTTGATGGGTTCAGATCGTAATGGGGAAGGCTGTCGGCCTTGTTCTGAAACCATGCTCTCTTGAGCCCGATGCGACCGGCCAAGCGGTGCAGGTCCTCCAACCAGCCTGGCCACGTGTAGAGGTGGCATGCCTCAGTCCATCGCCACCGAGCGTTGGGTGCGCACGGCGCCAGTGCGTCGACGAAGATGAGTGGGCGCAACGGCAGGCCATCGAACAAACTCGGGTCCTCATTGGTGTCGCGTTTCACCAACTCCGCGATCTCGTTGTCACTGAGCCGTGTGAAACCTGGAACCTTCACGAGGCGCTTGGGGTCGATCATCATTACTTCCTGTTGTTCAGCCAGGCGTACCAAATCGAGCCGATCAGGCAGGTGCCGAAGAGCAGTGCGAGACAAAGGAGCATCAAGCCTGCGCGGGAGTCGCG
>JADZBW010000355.1 GCA_020851885.1 Fimbriimonadaceae bacterium
CCGTAGCTGCGTTCCCAATGGTCTCCCAGGTAACGCCGGACACCCTTCACATCTCCTTGCCAACGCATGGCGATTCGAGTTGGCTTCATCCCGTCGGCGTTGAGTTGGACCTTGACGGACTCAGCGCGAACGTTTGTGCGGACGGTGACGCCCTCGCCCGCCCAAAGCCCCCCGCGCAATTGATCGAGATTGTGGACTTCGTTTTCACCAAAAACTCGAACGGAATCCGGGAGACGAAGGATCGGCAAGTAGCTACTGGCCCGATCGACGGGTTGCGGCGCGTAGTTCGTCTCTGGACGCGCCTTGATCCCGATGCGACTGGAAACGATCTTGCCGGCCCCACTGAAGATGCCGCCAAGGAAGTCGCGTCGACTTTCTGGGTCCCGATTCTCGTCCACTTGGAGAGGCTACCTTCGACGGAAGGAGAGTTTCCATTTGGCCCAGCCTGAGCCTTCGGTTGCCGTCAGCTTCAGCACCGATCCATCTTTCACGAGCGTCCAGCCTTTGGGAGAATTGCCGTCCACTTCGAATCCAGCAGGAACGTGCAGATAGAGGCTCCACTGCCTTCCCTTGCCCAAGAGCATCTGCCCCGACAAGGCCGTGCCATCCCATTTGGCGTCTTTGAGCTCGACGACTCCCTGCCCGATATGACGATTCGTTCCAAGGACTTGGGGCCGATCGAGGGCCGGTCGGAAGCAAACGACTTGGCTGTGGCCCTGAGTCAACTCCGAGAAAGGCGATGTCTCCTGCACGACGCCAAGAAATCGCTCATTCCAGAAGTCGTAGGCAAGGTATTTCTTGCCGCGCTCCAACCCGAGGTCCTGCAGATGGACTGCACTTGCGGGCAACGGCTGCCAAGCCATTCGAGCGGCCACCGTCCATTGTTCGCCGTCCTTCTCCGCCGAGAGATGGAGCCACTGTGGATCGGGAGCGAGGGGCTGAAGCGCCGCGGGGCGAAGCTTCATGGGGGGACCCACACGCCGGAGTATGTCGACCCTCGCCGCATCGTAATCCTTCATCGGATCGCTGACCATGAGGTGTCCGCCGGTCAACGACGTTAGCGTCACCCAGGTCTTTGCCAATTCGGTTTCGAGGCGAAGGCACGCATAGTCCGGATCGTTGTGCCAGACGACGTTGTTGAGGTGCTGGAATTGGGCGATGTATTTAGCCGCGCGACGGATGCTATCGAGGTCCGGCGCGACGTCTTCGCCGACTCGGCATCCATCGGCGACGCCTGCCAACTCCGGCATCGTCCCCCAGCACGCAAGGACGTAGGTCTTCGCACCGGCCTCCGACTTGATCTTCTCCATGATTCGGCGGAAAGCCGTCTCCATCGATTGTCCACGGTCGCTCCAGTAAGCTGGGTTCACGCGGTAGTTGTCATAGAGAACGTGACGAAGCGTGTCGATTTTGAAGTAATCCCACCCTTGGGCTTTGAGCTTTCTAATGGTCTCTAGATAGGCTTCGTCCAGGGCGGCGTCATCGAGGCCGTTCACGGCATAGTTCACCCAAGGTCCTCGGTGTGGCTTGCCGTCGACGCCAAGGATGTAGCCTTCGGCATGATGGAGGCCAAGGGGAAGAAACAGTCCGACCCAAATACCAGGAGTCATGCCTTTGGCCTTGATACGACCTGCCAAATCCTTCAGACCGGATGGGAACCGCTCATTGCCAATCGCCCAGCGATCCGAGAAGCGCTCTCCAGGTTCGATAGGAGGCTTGCCGGTCTGCATGGCGCGCTGATAGCCATCGTCGACTTGAATGACGTTGTAACCGTACTCAAGTAGATTCCTGGAGAAGAAGTCGGCCGCGGCCAGCACGTCGCTCTCCGAGACTCCCTGGAGATGGGCCATCCACGAACACCACCCCGCAATCGGTTCCTTCCATACCGGCTGGCGATTCCATAGGAAATAGCCGAGGTGATCTCGTACGTAATCGTGCTTGGCTTCGATATGCGAGGGCGAGCGAAGTTCCAGGCTGTACCCGTCCTGCCCGACCGAGATCTTCGCCGAATCGGGAAAGACCAAGAGTTGGTCCTGATCGCGCTGATAGACGGCGTTCCAAGTCTGGCTCTGGGCACGACCGAATTGAGCTCCCAACGAAGCTTTGGCGCCGACTTCGACAGGAAATGAATCCTTTCCTCGGGCGATGTAGATATGTATCGCCCCGCCATTTTCGGAATTCAGCTCATAGGAAGTCGACTTTCGCATGCGACCTTTGGGAACGAACTGTGAATCGCGCGGGCCATGTGGGTAACCCAAAAAAACGGGGTCGGCGGCGGCAGATTTCTCCGACACCTTGGCGTCGACCTTTTGGGACTGGATGAGAAAAGGCAAGTGTTGGTCCATGGGTAGGGCGGTCGGCATTGAGGTGCCCAAGCTGCACAAGACGCCGAGAATTGAGAGCATGGCCAAGGCTACCAAGGTTGTCCTGGCAAATGGGAAATCGGGGCTAAATCAGAGGTTAACTGGCAAAATTAAGCTCCCTCGCCATAGGCGCCATATTCGCGAGCCATGACGGACCAGACTCGCATGTAGGCGTCATGTCTTCGGCGGTCTTGAACTGAGCCCTTGAAATTCTCGTAGTCGATCTCGTCGACGGCCGCAACCAAAGCGTCTTTGAGCGCTTGTTGGGTGATGACGGCTCGGAATCGATAATCGGCGGAGGCATCTTGGTAGACCTCGGCGGTGGGGATCGCTCTCTCGATGTCTCCGTCGACTCGGGACCTAACCAGCAGATGTCCTGGTTTGTCTCGGTGGGCGACCACGGAAATAAAGGAATCGTTCTGGAAGAGCCACATGAATCGGATTTTGGCAGTTCTGGCTGGTTAAGACCCGCTTAATTGGGACCTGGGGTGAGAGAGCCATCCCCCGCCCGCTCCGATCTTGGGCGTCGGATTCTCTTGCGCTCTGGAACAGCGTATCTTCGCCTATAATGTCAGTGCGGTCTGATGAGAGAGTCGTCTCGTCAGGTAAGGCTCCCGCGCCGTCAATGGTCTCGCGGGAGCGCCGCTTTGCATCTTCAAACGCGGTCAGCAGCCACTTCTTGGCCTTCCCTTCCCAATCCAATCTGACCACATCGGTGTGTGCATCGGATTTGAGCTCGATCGACTTTGTCGTGCGGCTCGCGACCTTTGTTGTATCGAGCAATTCCGGGAGTTGGCCAAGCTCCTCCGGATGCTTTTCCGCAATCAAAGCCAGGCCCTCAATCTCCTCGATCGGGCTTTGACACCCAGATAGCCACGGAATAGGTTGTCAAACCCTAGATTCTAGGTTTAATGGAGGAGAGAAGGGGATTCGAACCCCTGGGACATTGCTGCCCTTCAGTTTTCAAGACTGACGCAATCGACCACTCTGCCATCTCTCCGGTGCAGATTCTACTTGATGCCTTGGCGGCCGAACAGGGTCATGGGCGGATAGGGCCAGGTTCCGCTTGCATCTCCCGTTCGGGTTCGATCCCCGTGGGCCCAAGTGCGAAGAGCCGTGACGAAGACTGATCCCTAGCTCGGACACTTTGGATGCCATGGAGTGCGACCAGGCTGGCCAGGTGTCGGTGGGATGGGATATTGACGCATCAGTTGAACGCCTGACCACGGCAGGCCGCAGGCATCGCTGAGGATCAGGCCCTTGCTTTGCCATTTCGCATGGCCGTCGAAAAAGGTCATATTCACCCCGCCGTTCTGGAGGCTTAGGGCGAGAACGGGCGGGCCTACCACGACTCCGCTGGAGTTCATCTTGTCATAGAGGTTCTTCGGTGGTTCAAACCACGAATCGTCATATCGACCCTCCTTGACCGTCACCACAATGATGCTCGCGGGCTCCTCCACCGCCGAGTAGGTCAGACCCTCGGCAGCCCGGTTCGCCACATAGGAACGGGGGACAAGAGGCTTGCCCGCTTGTCCGTTTTCCAGGACGTGGGGAGTTCGGCCGCCGTCGTTGGGACAGACTAGAAGTTCCCCGTTGTTCTTGGTATATGGCAGGATCTGGTTCCACCATCGATTTTCCCTTGTGGCGCCGAACGGGATTGGCGATGTGCGCGAGAGATCGACGTCGTGGGCAAAGAAGAAAACAGTGTCGTCGTTGTCGCCGATATACATTTGGAGGGCGATGCCCAACTGCCGCTGATTGCTCAAACA
>JADZBW010000356.1 GCA_020851885.1 Fimbriimonadaceae bacterium
TCGTGTCTCCGGCTTCACCCCTTCTTCCAGAGAAGACCCATTTCGTGCGCGATCTGCTGGTTGAAGAGGGCTACCAAGTCGAGTTCGCAAAGTCCTGCTTTGCCCAAGATCACTATTTGGCCGGGACCGACCAAGAACGGGCAAAGGACCTGATGGATGCCTTTGCCGACCCAACCGTCAAAGCCGTCTTATGTTCTCGAGGAGGTTATGGCTGCGCGCGCCTATTTCCGTATCTGGACCTGGACGCCATCGCTGCCAGCGGCAAGATGTTCCTTGGATTCAGCGACATCACAACCCTTCATATCGCGCTGAACAATCGGGGTATGCCCACGGTCCATGCGCCCATGCCCCTCACTCTGGCCTATCCTCGCGAATCCTGGGTCCATGCATCCTTCTTGGCCTCGCTTAAAGGTGAGCCAACCGTCGTTCCAGATGCTCCAACGGGAGCGGCGATAGTCTCCGGAATCGCCGAAGGAAAGTTGGTCGGAGGCTGTCTCTGCCTCATCTGCGACTCTATCGGAACGCCGAATCCCATCGATGTCGATGGACGCATCCTGCTCATCGAGGACGTCGACGAGAACCCGCACCGCATCGATGCAATGCTCACGCATCTCTTGAATGCGGGAATCGTGCAAAAGGCCGCCGGAATATTGATCGGGGAAATGACCCGCTCCGACGAACGGCAGGATGAGGGTATCGGCGGCAAACCGTGGAGAGAGATCGTCCGAGACCGGTTGGCCCATTTGGGAGTTCCGCTGATGGTGGATTTCCCCTTTGGCCACAACAAGAATATGCTGTCCTTGCCTTTGGGTGTTCGCGTCGAGATGGACGCGGATCGGGGCACATTGACGTACAAGGAGAGATGGTGCGAATAAGGATGTTGAAACTTCGATGCCCAGGATGGGCGCTGACCGCATTGCTTTCGGCAATCGCCTCGACCGGGGGCGCCCAAGTATGGGAAAAGACGATTTCCCCCGGGGTGACTTACCGCATGGAAGTCGATCTGGCAACGCCCCGGATCATTCACGCGATTCGGTATAGCTTCGGCGCACCGATGCTGACGATGAAGAGCGAATTGGCGGGGGGCACGATCATCGAGGAGAATGCAACCAAAGGCCGCGAAACCGTTAGCGAAATGCAAACGAGAACGGGTGCCCTCGTGGCCATCAATGGCGACTACTTCCCCTTCACGGGCGACCCGCTCGGCGTCATGATTCGCGACGGACAACTCCTGAGCGTCCCCGGAGTGCAGCGAGCCACGTTCGCTTGGAACGGCGCCCGTGCCCAGATTGGATTCGTAGAGTTTAAGGGAACGGTCGAATCAGGCGCTCAGATCCTGGATATCAAGGGCCTCAACGAGGAGTGCCCCCTCAATGAGATGGTCCTGAACACCGATGTCGCCGCTTTCGCCATCGCAAAAACCCCGAACATCCATGCGGTCATCAGGATGGATTCACCGACTTGGCAGCCGAACGGCGCCTACACGGGCACTTTTGAGAATCTGTATTCCGATGCGGCAAAACTGCCGATCCAACCCGGAAACGCGGTACTGACCGCCAACGGCGCCAAAGCCGAAGCCCTCAAAGGATGGGTTCCCGGCCAGAAAATCACCATCCGGTTTGAATCCAAGGGCTTTGACTGGACCACCGTCGAGCAATTGATCGGCGGAGGACCATTTCTCGTCAGAAACGGTCAAATTGCCATTGACGCCAAAGCCCAGGGCTTTGCCGATAACTTCTCGTTAAAGCGACACCCAAGGACGGCGATGGGTCGAACCGCCAACGGCGACGTTTGGTTGACGGTCATAGACGGAAGGCAGAAGATGTCGGATGGGGCCACCCTCGATGAGACGGCCAAAAGCATGCTCAAACTGGGCTGTATCGATGCCATCAACCTCGATGGTGGTGGCAGTTCTTCCGTCAATGTTCTCGGAGTCACTCTCAACCGACCAAGCGATGGCAAGGAGCGACCGGTGGCCAATGGCGTCGTCCTGATGGGACCGAAACCGGAAAGCGCCGCCAACCCCCTCAAGCTAAAGGCGCCCGCCAAGATGACTTTGGGACAGGCCTCAACCTTGACGGTTTCCGATGAAACGGGGAGACCGGTGCCCAACTCCGAGGTCCTCTGGTCTTCCCAAGGCGATGCCTGGATCGATCAAGGCGGACTGGCAAGGCCAATGCAAAAGGGGCAGACTGAGATCGTGGCTTACGTTAGGGGCCAAATCCTCCGAACAACCTTGGAAATCGCCGAGCCTGAGAAGAAGACCGTCGCGAAGTCTCGTCTTCAAAGCCGCACGATCTCCTCCCGAGGAAAGAAGGGGCGAGGATCTCGCAAAGGCTGACCGCTACTTTCGGAGGAACCCGTGCGCTTGGAGCCAAGCCAACTGGCCGTCTCGCCCCGTCATGTGATGGGCATCGACCCGACGCCCCGAGCGCATGGACCAATTGACATCGCCCTTCATCTTCTGGGACTCATAGAAGGCAGCCATTCTCCCGTTGTACTCGCTGACGTCCACGTCCTTCCTGTAACGCTCCTCGAAGCAGACCGACGTCGGGAGGAGCCTTGGCTTGATCTGTGCGCGCAACGGTTCTTCAGGCCAGCCGAGGCACAAACCGAAGAGGCCAAAGACACCCTCGGGAAGGTCGAAAAATGCTTTCACGCCTTCGGGATCGTTCCGCAATGCTCCGATGTAACAAATACCCAGCCCAACCGATTCGGCCGCGCATACGATTCTTTCCGCAGCCAGCGAGGCATCGATGGTCGCCATGGTGTAGAACTCCGCGAATTCCAAACCTTCGGCCGCCTCCCCGACCTCCGCCGCCGCCGCACGCAGTCGGTAATGGTCGGCAAAAAAGCAAAGGAATTCCGCGCAACCTCGAACCTGATGCTGGTCGGCACAGAGCATTGCGATCTCTTCCCGACGCTCTGGAGATCTCACCGCGATCGCGCTCCAGAGTTGGAGGTTGCTGCTTGTTGCCGCACTTTGCCCGGCGGCGATAAGGCCCTGCATAAGACCCTGCGGGATCGGCTTATCCGTGAACTTCCGCACCGAGCGATGGTTCAAGAACTTGCCCATCTCGGGAAGATCAGGAGGGGCGGCGCCAAAGCGAAAGTCCCAAGCTTGTGCAAGAGTCTCATCGAACATGGCTCCATTGTGGCCTTGCCGAGTACGATCTAAGAATGGATTGGAAGGGCGCAGAGCCAAAGTTATTGACGCCGCGCCTTCTCCTGAGGCCCTTGCGACTAACCGACGCAAGCGACCTCCTGAAGATCGACTCCGATCCCGAGGTCACTTACTTCCGTGGTCTCGCTCCGCTGAGCGTAGAGGAATCTCGGGCACAGCTTGAAAAGCACTTGCGGAGCCGCTGGAACAAGTCTCGATCTTGGATGTTCTGGTGCATTCGCGTTCAAGGGAGCGACGAATTCGTCGGCGTTGGAATGCTGCACCAACTCAACAAAGATTGGCGGGAATTCGAAGTTGGCTATTCCCTGGCACGATCGCAGTGGGGCCATGGGTACGCCACCGAGGCCATGCGAGCAGCTCTTCGATTCGCCTTTCGAACACTGCGTGCGCATCGCATCGTCGCGAACACCTATCCTGAGAATGCCGCATCCTGCCGTCTACTGGAGAAGCTTGGGTTCAGGCTTGAAGCCCAGCAAAAGCAGTCCTATTGGGAGCATGGCGCTTGGCAGGACAACCGGCAATATGCCCTCTTGGAGGAGGAGTTCAGAGAATAGGGCGATACGGCCCTGGCATCCGACCTTGGCTCTTGGGCCAGCAAGTGTGCCCTGCCGGTAAACGCGGGAATCAGCTTCTTCCGGGACTCAACGAGGTGGTGAAGGGCTCTTCGAATTCCACTCGAACGATGGTGCAGTCCTCGTCCAGCACCGTTTCAGGAATATCGATGTAGAGATTCCCAGGAATCTCGCACCATTCGGCACTGCCGATCCTACGCTGGGTCAATTCCTGACCAGAACCCACGACGGTCGCCTTGACGATCTTGCCACGGACCCCTCGAAGGACGATTTGATCGCGCGGCCGATCAAAGAAGAACAGGTTGAGGGCCTTGCCGTCCTTCGATATCGTCGTCGGACCGTAAAACAGTCCCGCCGGTATTCCGGCAACCGTTCCATAGATCGCTTCGCCATGCTTCTTCATCCAGCGCCCAAGGCCCTCCAGGCGCTCGATCTGCTCAGACTGGAGGGAGCCATCCTCGAACGGTCCCACATCGAGTAGGACATTGCCGCCCAAGCCGAAGCACTCCGCGCACA
>JADZBW010000357.1 GCA_020851885.1 Fimbriimonadaceae bacterium
CCCTTGGTAGCATCGTCGTGAATATCCTGGTGAGCAAGAATCGCACTCGATTCGGCCTCAAAGACCCCGTCGAGGAGCGCCAGCCACTCCTTAAGCAGTTGGTCGAACTTCAGACAAGGCTCAAGTCCGGCGAGCAGTTGGTGGCGTTCCTTAGCGTCGACATCGTGGGTTCGACTCGGATCAAGGAACTTGCCGATCCCCTGAGCATCGAGTACACCTTCACCGAATACCATCAGTTCGTCGAAAGGATCACCCGCAAGTACGGTGGGCGCGTGCACTCCACCGCTGGGGATGGCTTGACATGCGCCTTCGATACGGCGACCCAGGCATTTAACGCGGCCAAGAACATCCAAGCCGGAATGATCGAACTGAACACGTTTGGAAACAAGACGGGGATTCCGCTGGTCCTCCGGGCGGGCGTTCATGCGGGAACCGTGCTCACACCGACTCCAGGCGATATCTCCTCGCTCAACTTCGCCCATGTCATCGACATCGCCGCCCATATGCAGAAACTCGCGCCTCCGGGAGGGATCGTCGTCAGTACTCCCGCTTCGGAAGGTTTGCCTGGCGGACCCGAATCGGTGGGCCGTGAACGAGTGGTGACGCAAAATGTCGAAGGCATCGTCTGGTCCTCGAAGGCGATTCAGTCTGCGACGGGCCAGAGCGCACCTCCTCCCTTGCCCCCCTCTTGAGGTTGAAATAATGGACTTGAATTGCTTTACAACCTGGCTAAAATGAGCGAGGATGTCCAAGGCTCAAACGGCACAATCGGGCCGTCTCCGCAACGCACCAATCTGGCTCAAGGTCTTTGTCGCCTTCCACTTGGTGTGCATCACGATGTGGTCCCTTCCCTATCCGAAGAAGCCGTACATGAACGGCACCGCCAAATTCGGGGTGGACACCAGCAGCGCGGATCGTCTCGCCCAGTCGGTCAGTGAGTCCATCACGGAAGGCATCCTGTATTTCAACTGGAAGTACCTGAAGGGTTCTCCATTGATGTACTACCCAGGCTGCACCGGCTTCTGGCAATATTGGGACATGTTCTCGCCCAACCCGGCGAGCGTGGACCTCTATATGGAGGCCGACGTCCTTTACAAGGACGGCACGAAGTACCGGTACCACTATCCCCGAATCAAGAATCTCCCGATCCTGGTGAAGTACGTCAAGGAGCGTTATCGCAAGTTCTTCGAGAACGCGAACTCGAACGACAATGCCTATGCGCGACCGTTCGTGGCCCAAAGAGTCGCCCTCGAATGCTACAAGGATCCCGCCAATCCTCCGGTTCAGGTCACCCTCATTCGCTTCTTCTACCAGATCGCTCCGCCAGGTCAGCCTCAGCCTGAGAAGTACACCGAGGTGCCGTTCTACTCCTATGCGGTCGACCAACAAAAGCTCCAGAAGGACATGGGGGTTGGAAATTGAGCGATGCCCCGAAGGGCCTCAAAAGTTCGCTGAAGAGGCTGGACGAGTATTGGTTTGGCCACGGGTCGCCAGTTACCTTGGGGGTGATCCGAATGGTGATCGGCTTCTTTGCCTTCACCAATCTCTTAATGGTTTCAATCGACTTCGATGCTTGGTTTACCGAGCGGGGATTCGTTCCCCAAGCGTTCGCCAAGATCAAGATGCCAAACCTTTCGCCGAACTCGACGCTGTTTGGCATGCCCATCCACCTCCCGTTCGACGAGATCCCCCGCATCAATCTTCTTTGGGGAGTGACGGATACCCGCGTCACCATCGCGGTCTATGTATTGACCATCTTGGCCGCCCTCCTGACGATGCTCGGCCTGTGGACCCGCGCGGCGACGATCTTCCTGGCAGTTGGAACCGCGAGCATCCACCTCCGCAATGGAATGATCGTGCATGGCGGCGACTCGGTGATGCGCGTGATGTGCCTGTATCTGGCAATCGCACCCTCGGGCGCTGCCTGTTCGCTGGATCGGCTGATCGGTCTTTGGAAAGGCAAGATCGCCCCAGAGATTCCCAAAATCTCGATGTGGTCCCAGCGGCTGATCGCATACAACATCGCCCTGGTCTATTTCACGACCTTTTGGCACAAGATGCGTGGCGATTTTTGGCGCAACGGCACCGCCACCTGGTACCCGGCCCGACTCCACGAGTTCGATCGATTCTACGTTCCGAGCTTCTTCAGCAACCCGCCGATGATCTACCTCACGACGTATGGCACCCTGATCGTCGAATTGGCTCTCGGTACCCTCGTCTTCTATCGCCCGCTCAGGAAGTGGGTCCTGCTCAGCGGACTCGTCATGCATACCTACATCGAGTACAGCATGAACATTCCGTTGTTCGCGTTCATTATCTGCAGCTGCTACGTGTCGTTCTATGACGGGGAGGAAGTCACTGCCTGGGCGCGAAAGTTAGGTGATAGGTTCGCGCGATTCAAGGTGCGAATCGCCACTCCCGGTTCCCGGTCATTCTTGCCAGGACCGTCGGCCGTTCTCGAATCAGTGGACGCCTTTGGCATGATCGACTATGAAGTGGGAACTGAATCTGACTGGAAAGCCACCACAAAGAATGGTCGAAGCCTCCCCGCCGCCCGCGCTTCTTGGACAAGATCTCCCGCAGTTTGGGCGATCGGATGGATTCCCGGTGTATGGTCTAAGGTGATGAACGGAGCATTAGGCAAGTCCAGCGATACGTCGACGCCCAAAGAGGAAGTTACCCAGCACAAGGTGGCCACGCCTTGAGGCCTTGGCAATTCAAAAAACCCAAAACCCCAGGTTTCGGCATCCATCGCGGTTTTTATCTCACCGTGCTGTCCTCCAAGCCAACCCTGCCCCCGATTCTGCAACTCATCAACCCGAAAGGCGAAGGCGGAGCGGTCGAGGGTTTTGGAGCCCCCTTGGCGGAGAACAAGGCCAAGGAAGTTCTTGGCCAACCGATGGAACGTGGTGCCTATGCGATCGCCAGCAA
>JADZBW010000358.1 GCA_020851885.1 Fimbriimonadaceae bacterium
AGATTTGGTTCAGGAATTGACTCGGCGGGAACCGACATCGCTTGAAACAGAAGGCATGGACCGGGATGCCATTTGGGAGCTTCGCTCCCAATGGTTGTTGGAGGAAATCTCCAAGATGAGCCCGGATGCCCAAACCATCAAGTTGGCGGACCGTTATTCGAACCTGAATGAATCGCGCCGAGTCAAGCTTGGGAAGAAACTCAAGCGATACAACGAGCAAACGGCGAAGATTCTCAAGATCGTCCCTCGGAGTGTGAATCCTGGACTATGGCAGGCGATTCAGGACCTTCGGGCGTCGATCGATTAGCCGTGGAGTCCCTCGCCGGTCAGAGAATTCTTGTCTATGGGGTGACGGGATCTGGCAAGACCACCTTTGCGCGAGAACTTTCGGAAGCAATAGAAATCCCGTGGCATTCGGTGGATGACCTCACTTGGAATCCCGGGTGGCAAGAGGTGCCAATCGAGGAACAGCGAAGACGGATCGCGGATATCTGCGAAGGGGATCGGTGGATCTTGGACACGGCCTATGGTAAGTGGCTCGACATTCCGCTGGCCAATGCCGATCTGATCTTGGCGCTTGATTATCCTCGATGGTTTTCGCTGCTTCGTCTCACTCGGCGGACCCTGATCCGTCTGGTGGATGGCAAGCCGATCTGCAATGGAAATCGGGAGACTTTGCACACCTTCTTTTCAAGGGAGTCGATCCTCCTTTGGCACTTCAAGTCCTTCTCGGCAAAGCGAGAGAGGATCGCGAAGTGGGTCGAAGAGGGCCGGAAGGTGGTTCGATTTCGGAGGGCAAGGGAGGCAGCGTCTTGGTTGAGGTCGCTCCCATGAAGTGTTTTGATGACGATCGACAATTTTATCGCTTGGATCGCCAAGAATCGTGATACGATGTCGGTGTGGAGATGAGCAAGCCGCCAGGCCAGTGAAGCGCGACGTTCGTCGCGTGGTTATTGACCAAGGAATTTATCACCATGATGTCGATGTTCGCCAACTAACGTGAAGAGATCGTTGACAGGACCGCCCTTCTGGCATGAAGTCCAGGAGGGCTTTTTGTTGCGTGAAGTTCCCGGTGAATCGGTCGGGAAATGGCGAATGGGACCGCTCATCCATCTACAATTTAGGAGGATTCAGCGCCGCGATGTCTCAATCGATGGGCAGCCTGGTCAGTCCGGCAGTATGAGGAGCAACGATGGCAACGATTTTCTATGAGAAGGATGTGGACACCGGCCTCATCAAGTCGCTCAAAGTAGCGGTGATTGGATATGGTTCTCAGGGTCATGCGCACGCCTTGAACCTCCGTGACCAGGAGGTTGAGGTTCGGGTTGCTTTGCATCCCGAAAGCAAGAGTCGCGCAAAGGCGGAAGCGGAGGGGCTGATCGTGCTGACGGTGCCCGAAGCCACGCAATGGGCCGACGTGCTTATGTTCTGTACCCCCGATGTCCCCATGAAGGGAATCTACTGCGAAGGGGTCGTGGACTACCTTCGTCCTGGTCAGACTTTGCTCTTTGCCCATGGATTCAACGTCCATTACGGATTGATCGCCGCGCCACCGATCGTCAATGTGGCAATGGTCGCGCCGAAGGGCCCTGGTCACCGTCTGCGCGCAGAGTTCCTCGATGGTGGTGGACTCTTTTGCCTGGTAGCCGTGCAGCAGGACGCGACCGGCAATGCCCACGATATCGCCCTAAGCTATGCGTGGGGCATCGGCTGTGCAAAGGCGGGAATGCTGGAGACCACCTTCAAAGAAGAAACGGAGACCGATCTTTTTGGTGAGCAGGTGGTGTTGTGTGGTGGGATGAGTTCGTTGATCAAGGCCGGATTTGAGACGCTCGTCGAGGCCGGTTACCAACCAGAGGCGGCTTACTTCGAATGCTTGCATGAGACGAAGCTGATCGTCGACCTGCTTTATGAAGGGGGGCTTACCTACATGCGCCGTGCGATTAGCGATACCGCAGAGTGGGGCGATTACACGGCGGGACCCAAAGTGATCGGTGAGTCGTCTCGTATGGCGATGAAACAACTCTTGAGAGAGATTCAGGACGGCACTTTCGCCCAGAACTGGATCGCGGAGAATGAGGCTGGGCGCCCCAATATGGATCGAATTCGCGAGGTCGAGAGGGACCACCCGATCGAACAGGTTGGCCGCGAACTTCGGGCAAAGATGCCCTTCATCAAGGCCAAGTAGTTGAAGGCCAAGGCGAAGGAACGCAAGAGGTCTTGGGTGGTTGGCCTGAGTTGGGCCAACCTTGTATTCTTAATCACGGTTTTCCTGCTCGGCACTTGGCTTGCCGAGAGGACGGAGTGGTCGACGTTCCTGGGTTACGTTCCCCAACAAGGCTATTTGGCGCCCCTTTGTCTCCTGATTCTTATTGCCGCGATGAAGGGGCCCAAGCGCGCATTGAAGCTCAATCTCGGCGTTGGGGTCGTCTTCACTTGGCTGCTCTTGGGGGTGAATTGGCCCCACCGACTCTCTCTTGCCGACGAAGGTCCACGATTGAGGTTGATGACCTATAACGTGAAGCAAGGGACATTGGGTTGGAATAAGGTGCTGAAGGTCGTTTTGGAGGCAAAGCCGGATGTCGTCTGCTTTCAGGAAGCTACCCAGAACCCGATTCCCGGCTATCACCTGACTTTTGGCGGGGGCAAGACAATTGCGACTCGGGAGCCGGTGGTGTCCAGTGAACGGATTCCAATGACACCTGGATTGACCGAGGCCCTCGAAGTGACCTTGCAAAGCGGCGTGAGGATTGTCAGCGTCCAATTGACCTCTTTCTCGA
>JADZBW010000359.1 GCA_020851885.1 Fimbriimonadaceae bacterium
AGGATGTGAAGTCGTTATCAGACTTCAAGATGGTCATCGTTTTGACCGCCTCCAATACCAGTAAGGTCACGATCGAACGACTTTCGGGCAAAGTGCCGTTAGCGATGTTGGTCACCGGAGTCATGGGACCCGAGACCCAGGTCTATTACTCGTCCGGCCAACTGCTTGGTCTGTCCAAGGGTCTGAAGGGCGTCTACGACCTGGAAACGATGATGGAGAGCGGAGTCAAGATCAAAGATAAGGAATATCCGCCCTTCACTGGCAAGACCAACTTGGGTCGGGGATCGATCTACTATCCCACTCTCCACTTTGCCCTGGCACTGCTGATCCTGGCGGTTGTCATCGGCAATATCGGTATGGCGATGGGCAAGCGGAGGCAAGCATAACCATGGACTACGGACTGCTTAAGCTGTCAGCGGGCGTTATTTCGACAATCGGCCTCTACACCGTCCTTTACCGGGAGAACAAGTTCTATCGGCTCTTTGAGCATATTTTCCTTGGCCTGGCCGTGGGTTGGGGCATCGTCGCCCTATGGACCGAGACTCTCAAAGAGTCCTGGTGGGACGCGATGATGGGCGCTGCCCCCGAGATCGGCGCCAAGGCAAGCACAGCGGAGCCCGGGCACTGGGCCTGGATTCTGCTGCTTCCCATTGGCCTATTGGGCTACTTCGTCTTCAGCAAGAAGCACAGTTGGATGAGCCGAATTCCCATCGGGATCATTCTTGGACTTTGGTCGGGCCAGCAGGTTTATGTGTGGTACCGGCTCTACGGACCCAATATCAATGCCTCCCTCAAGCCGATCTTCCCAACGACGACCGCCTCCTTCAGCAAACCCGATATCACGGGCCTGAGCCCGGAGCAGATTGCGCAAATCAATGGGCAGGTTTATCCAAGCCAAGCGATCACGAACCTCATTTTCGTCTTCACGATCCTGAGCGTTCTGTCGTACTTCTTCTTCAGCTTCGAGACGAAGAACCGATTGCTCAAGTTCATGACGACTTCAGGTCGATGGCTGTTGATGATCGGCTTTGGTGCGATCTTTGGCTCGACGGTCATGATGCGTTTCACCTTGCTGATCGACCGAATGTATTACGTTTGGATCGAGTTCTTGAAGCACGGCGTCTTGGGTCGATAGTTGAGAGCGGGTGGCGAATTGAAGCGCCACCCGCTTTGCTGTTGTCTGGCCCCGCGCGGATGCGGGTTCTTCGGCCATGAGTGAATCGACCGTCCAAGCGATCGTACTGCGACGTCGCGACAGTGGCGAAAGCGACCGGCGACTAACCCTTCTCACCCGAGAGCAGGGGAAAATCGACGCGATCGCCAAAGGCGCCAAAAAGGGGGCGTCCCGGCTCGCCGGATCGAGCGACCCACTTTCGATGGCGAAGATGACCTTGGCCAAAGGCAAGGTCAACCTGTTCGTCACCCAGGCCCAGCCGATGACCTCCTTTCGCGGATTGCGCACGGACTATCTCCGACTGACCATGGCCTTGGGGCTGCTTGAGATCTTTGCCTCAGTTTTGCCCTGGGGAGAACCTGACGAGGAGTCCTTCGATCTGTTGATCGAGTCGCTCCAGGCGCTTGAGAAGCACGATAAGCCGGTGGTCGCCCTCGTTTGGGCGGAGTTGAAGCTTCTCGAGGTGAGCGGATTTCTCCCCCAATTCGACCGGTGCGTCGCCACCGGAAAGGTCGTCGACGAGACTCCGGCCTATCTCTCGCCGACGGCGGGGGGGTACGTCGCGAGCCAAGAGGCGGTCGGCGTTGCCGACCGATTCCAGGCCAAGGCGGAGGTCTTGTTTGGCTTGGCCAGGTGCGCAGAATTGGACATGCCTCCCCCAAATCTGAAGTTCGCCGACGAGTGCCTATTTGCCCTCATGCCGTTCTGGAGGAATATCGTCGATCAGCCTCTACCTGCAAACGACTCGCTGACCGTCGAATTGCGCCACGGGCACATGTGAACCTAATCGCGTCCAGCGGTGTACAATCGGTTCGATATGCGAAGCCAGGTCTCCGTCTTAGTCTTTGCGGCTCTGCTCCTCGTGGGGGGCTGCGGCAAAGGGAACTTCTCTCAATCCAATGAAAAGGCCAAAGAGAACGTATTCCGTTACTCCATCGTCCAGAAGCCGACGACTCTCGATCCGGGGAAAGTCGAAGATGGCAACACGATCGACATCATCCAGCAGGTCTATGAAGGCTTAACCGCGTGGAGTCCGGAGAATGTGCCCGTTCCCAATCTTGCCGAGAAGTGGGAGGTCAGTGCGGATGGCACGACCTACACCTTCACCATCAAGAAGGGAGTGAAGTTCCATAGCGGGCGTGAGTTGAAAGCCCAAGACTTCAAGTATTCGATCGAGCGCGCGGCCGACCCTGCCCTCAGTTCTCCTACCGTTCTGAGCTATCTGGACGACATCGTTGGTCTGAAAGAAAGGGTGGCCGGCAAAGCCAAGGAGGTTTCGGGGGTCAAGGTCGTCGACGACTACACGCTTGAGATCAAGATCGACAAGGCGCGACCCTACTTCTTGGGCAAGCTGACTTATCCTGTCTCCTTTGCCGTGGATAAAGACGTCGCCAAGATGGGAGTGGAGATCACGACCCTCGATGCCATGAAGAGTGGTACTGGCCCTTATATTCCCAAATCATACGAGGCCGAGCAGGTCTTCGTGATGGAGGCGAACAAGAACTACCATGGCGGCGCTCCAAAGATCGACCGGATCGAGCGACTCGTCGTCACGGACTCTGCGACCCGAATCGCGAAGTATAAGTCTGGCGATCTGGACCTCATTCAATTGGCTCGGCAGGATATCGCCTCGATCGAATCCGATCCCAAGTACAAGGCGGAATTGAAATTCTACGATCGCCCGGCGATCTGGTACGTGGGGTTCAACGAGCGCATGGTGCCCGCGTTGGCCGATCCCAAGGTTCGTCGCGCCATCGGCATGGCCATTAACCGAAAACGGATCGTCGAAGACCTGATGGGCAACTTCAACAAATTGGCCACCGGCATTCTTCCTCCCGGGGTGGATGGAGCGCGCGAAGGCGTCTTGCCTTATGACTTCGATCCTGCCAGCGCGAAGGCCCTCCTGAAGGAATCGGGTTGGGAAGGGAAAATGCCGTCGATCGACATGTATTTCCGATCTGAGGAAGCAGACTACCGGCTCGTCACCGAGGCCGTTCAATCCGACCTCAAACAAAACCTCGGAGTGACGATCAACGTCAAGCCGTTGGCTTCTCCCGCTTATTTCAACCGCTTCAACAAGAAGCAAATTCCGATGTATCACATGAGATGGGCGGCCGACTACCTTGATCCCCAGAACTTCATCAGCATCTTCTTCATGAAAGACGGGGGACAGAACAAGTTCTACTATGAGAACAAGAACGTCGATGCGCTCTGTAATCAAGCCGATATCGAGAAGGATCATGAGAAGCGCATGGCTCTCTACCATCAAGCAGAGGACATTATTCTCAACGACGTGGCCTGGATCCCGCTCTTTTACCAACGCGATGCTGAATTGGTGAACCCTCGGATTCAGGGCATGCGCGAGTCCCTTTTCGGTCACTTGCCTCACACGACGGTCTCCGTTACCAAGTAGCGATTCATTCCCCGTTTCAACGGCGCGAAACGGGGCAAACTTATGAAGGGCTTTCAGGAAGGGGAATCGAAATACACCTACTTGACTTTCCGAAGGACTCGGGAAGACGTTGCGGCGTCGGTTACCGTCGATCTCCCACCAGGACTGGGTCTCAGTGGGGCAGGAATTTGGTGCAGCAACGGTGGCGCAGAGAGGGGGCACCCGGGGCGAGCGCTTCCTTACTCCTTTGATGCCCCGCTTGGGGATCTTCCCGGGCGTCCGGTTCGCATAGAACTGATTGGGGTCTTCGCATTTTTCGTCGATCGGAAGACGGAGGCGCCCGGAACGCTTGGAGCCACGCTGCAGATTCTTGAAAGGGGAGATGTCGTCTTTCGTCAAGACTTGGTCAATGGAAGACACTATGGCGCGGCCGCCGAAGAAACGCCGGTGAACCGAAGCAACGGTGATGGGACCAGTATCGCCACGATCGGGAGCCTTGAGTTCGACGGCACCAACTACCGGCTGGAGAGGCTCACGATCGACCTGCCGGAATTTTCCTCGGGCACTCGGCTGATCTTCCGCGACTTGGGCAGTCCCGCCTCGTTCGGGATTCTGGACATCGCCATTGAAGTCGACAAGCCGGCCGGATGCCCATTCCATAGCAAGAGCGGCTTGATTCCTCTGAAGGAAGTCGGAGCTATTGTGAGGGTTGGTGATCGTCGACGATTCGCGAAGACGCTCGAGCAATTGCATATGGGCATCCTGGCAACCTCTGATTTAGACGAGGCTCGTGGCCAGGCGTTGACCTTTTTGGCGATTGTGACGGCGGCGATGCTGGAGCACGGTGGGGCAAGGGAACTGCACCGCACCCAACTTGAAATGGCCCGCAAATTGGATCAACTCGATGACCTTACCGAGATTGCGGAACTGGCGATTGAAACCTGCGAAGTCGTCGCCGAGCCGCTCTTTTCTGCGCCCGACACACCGTCCGCCCACCTCATGGATAAGGCGATGGCGATTGTCGACCGCAACTTCGCAAAGGACCTCAGCGACAGCTTCCTCGCCGAACAATTGGGCCTTAGCACCTCGCACTTCAGATTCCTTTTCCGTCAGGCAACGGGTAACCCCTTCCACAAGTATCTTGTTGCCGTTCGGCTTGAAAAGGCCAAGCAAATCCTGATGGAACAGGACCTCCCGGTCTCGCATGTGGCGTCGGCCGTCGGTTTTGCCGGGCTTTCCCATTTCAGTCGCGCATTTACCCAGCGATTCAGCGTCAGCCCTAGCGCGATTCGCAAGCAGGGAAGCTAGCTATACTTCCGCCATGGTCTCCATCAAGAACCTATCGCACGCCTTCGATGGTAGACCGGTTCTATCCAACATAAGTCTGGATGTCGCCGATGGCGAAATCGTTGCCGTCATGGGGAGCAGCGGAGGTGGTAAGACGACGCTCCTACGGTGCATTGCTGGCCTGCTGACGCCAGATTCCGGGGAGGTCGAAGTCGGTGGATTCGACGTGCACACCCAATCGGAGGAAGCGCGTCACTGCATGGGAATGGTGTTCCAATCGGCGGCCCTTTTCGACTTCATGGATGTGGAATCCAACGTCATGTTTGGAGTCCAACGTTGGTCGAAGCAGCCAAGGTCGGAGCACAAAGCAGTGGTGGCCGAAGCGATCGGTACCGTTGGGCTCCAGGGCTCTGAGAAGCTGATGCCTTCGGAACTGAGCGGTGGAATGCGCAAGCGCGTTGGGATTGCTCGAGCGTTGGCGTTGCATCCCAAGCTGATGCTGTACGATGAGCCCACCACGGGGCTAGATCCCGTGACCACCTACACGATCGACAAGCTCATTTCAGATGTGCGCCACAAGTTTGGCACCACGTCGATCGTGGTGAGCCACGATGTCAGTAGCGTCTTTCGAGTTGCCGACCGAATCGCATTTCTCGACGGGGGCGTCCTCACATTTACCGGCGACCCCGAGCACTTCCTGGAAGCTCGCGTCGACTCGATTCGCGAATTGGTTCATAAGGCTCAAGCGACTGATTTCCTGCGGGAGTAGTGAACAATCTTCCGTCCCAGGCGTTTTTCCTCACAGAGTCGAATGGGAGAGAAAGTCCAATGAACAAGTTCTGGAAATCACTGATCGTCATCGGCCTTGGCGCCACTCTAATCTCGTCGGCATTCAGCCAAACGGCCGGTCCACAGGGCGGCGGTATCGCCGGGGGCAAGCAGGAAGGCCAGGCTGGTGGGAAGGGAATTCGCGGCTTGCAGAAGCTCGAAGCGCAGATTTGGGAAAAGCTGAGTCCACCGCTCACCTCCGACCAAAAAACGAAGCTCGAGGCAATCAACAAGGAAACGAAGTCTGCCCTCAAGGGCCTCCGTGATAAAGCCCAAACCGGCGACAAGGAAGCTCTTAAGACTGAGTTTAAGAAGGTCCAACAGGCTCGCCGAGAGAAGATCATGGCGATGCTCACCCCCGAGCAGAAGACAAGCTATCAAGCCCTCTTGAAGGACGCCATGGACAAGATCAAAAAGGGCGCTAAAGACGGAAAAGGCGGCAAAGGCGGCAAAGGCGGCGGGATCGGCTAACTAGACTTATCACAATCCTAAACCACTAACACTCGATGAATTTGCCGGTTGGGGAGGGCAAGCCCCACCGGCACTTTTTTTGGCCTGACCGATTCTGCCAATTCATCTTTTTTGCCGGACCGATCTTGCCAACTCATCGATCGTTTCAAATCGGAATCCGTGCTTGTGAGCGTAATCGATGATCTGCGGCAGGATCTGCAAGGTCTGGGTGATTCCATCGTGCAGAAGGATGATCCCTCCGTTTGTGAGCTTGCGCAAGACGCGTCCCTGAATGACACTGTCGCCTGGATTGGCATAGTCGCCAGGATCGTCCGTCCACAAGACGGTCGTCAGTCCCAGTTCGGTCGCGGTTTGGATCACGTCTTGATCGTAATCGCCACCGGGGGGGCGGCAGAAACGGAGCGATTGTCCAAGGATCTTCTTCACGAGATCGTTGGTCGCCCGATATTCGGCAGCGATCTCCATGGTTGGGATTTTGGTCAACGTCACATGGCTAAATGAGTGATTGCCGATCACATGCCCGGCGGCATCGATTTGTCGAAGCAGTTCAGGGTGCTTTTCAACCATCTTGCCAACGACGAAGAATGTCGCCTTGACGTCTTTTTCTTTGAGAATCGCCAGCAACTGCTCGGTCAAGCCGGGATGGGGACCATCGTCGAACGTAAGCGCCAGGATCTTCTCGGCTGGATTCCCTCGTGCCAACTTGGGTAGCACCAAGCCACGCCGCTTTTCGCGAGCGTCTTGGGCAGCCAGTTCCTCGGGCGATTTGTAGACTTCTTGAAGCGCCTTCTGCCAGAAGGGATCCGTCCGCTCTGGCTTCGCTGGGTTCACCTTTTGGATTTGCCTCGCGGGAGAACGGTCGGGCTTTCTCACCTGATTTGGGCCAGATGGAGGATGACTTGCCGCAAGGTACAAGAAGAGACACGTTGAAACGACGTTAATCATAGGGAATTCAGTTATCTATTGCTATCCAGGCACCCAGCCAAAGGACCGGTAAAGGATTCTCGCACGAGTCAAAGCTGACTCTGCCGCATCATTATCGCCTAGTTTCCGATAAGTTCGCGACAGCATCCAGACAACCAATGGGTTATTGGCGCATTCCTGCTCGGCTTTCTCGAAAAAGGCTTGAGACGCCTGGAGCCCCGCCGAAGTTGATTTTGGATCCAATATTCCGCCGACCGCCCGCTCGCCCCGGTAGTAGTCGAACTGGGACTTGAGAAATGGAATGTCGAGGAAGTCGAATTCACCTGGATCAATTGTCTTCGTTTGGCCGTTCAACTTCAAACTGCCGATGCGGGCGTCCGGCAGATAGTCCGGCAGGACGAAGGCATACTGTTTGGATCGACGATCCAGTAGAAACAGACCCTGATGAGTGGGGAAGGGCATTGGCTCCGAGGCATCCACCACAATGAAGTGTTTAGAGTCGGTTCGAAGCACGCAAACCGCATGTCCGTTATTCGTCGTTTGCCCCGCGATATTCTTCCAAACCATCGCCACTCCGGCATCGAAACCGGCATCTTGAAGAATTCCGGCGATGAGAACGGACTGAAGGAAACACTGTCGCTCACCGGTAGCAACGACGTTGGCGAATTCGAAGCCTCGGTCCAGTGAAAACTTCCGACTCGACTTCTTTACCAGCCGATGC
>JADZBW010000360.1 GCA_020851885.1 Fimbriimonadaceae bacterium
TCCCTGGAGGATGTGTCGGTCTACAAGATCGTCAACGAGGTCGCCAAGAAGATGCAAGTCGAACTGCACTTCACCGCGGACAAGAAGAACCACACCGCGAGCATGACCGAAGACGGGATGGACTTTGCCGAAAAGGAATTGGGGATCGACAATATTGCCGCCGATCCAAAGATGTTCCACCACTTGAACGCGGCAGTCCAAGCCTATGCGTTGTTCGACAAGGACATCGACTATGTGGTCCGATCCGGCGAAGTGGTCATCGTCGACGAGAACACGGGTCGCATGATGTTTGGCCGCCGCTATGGCAACGGCCTTCACCAAGCCCTCGAGGCGAAAGAGAACGTCACGGTCCAAAGAGAAAGCCAAACGGTTGCGACCATTACGTTCCAGAACCTGTTCCGCCTCTATAACAAACTCGCCGGTATGACCGGCACCGCCAAGACGGAAGAAGACGAATTCCGAAAGATCTATGGTCTCGACGTCGTATGCGTGCCAACTCACCGGCCGATGACTCGTGTCGACCAAGCGGACATCGTCTACAAAACCCTCGAAGCCAAGTTCCGTGGCATGGGCTGGGAGATCCTACGCCTTTACACGAAGCAGCAGCCAGTGTTGGTGGGCAGCCGGTCCATTGAAATGTCGGAGAAAGTCTCGGCTCGCCTGACCAGCGAGCTGTTGCAGAAGCTGGTCATTGCCCAGCGCTTGCGAGAGCGCGTCGAAGTCAAGAAGGACCTGAAGGGGGACCTTGCCAAAGACGCTCGGACCATCTATGAAACGGATCTGACGGACCTTCAGCGCGGCACTTTGGCGGCCTTCCTTCCGAAGATCGAGCTCAATGCCGACGTCCTTTCCGGCGACTGGATCGATTGGTGTCTGGAGCAGTGGAGCCTGACCGCAGCCAACCGGCAGTATCTGGAAGAAGCACTCAAGCATGGCATTCCCCACAACATCTTGAACGCGAAGTTCCACGAAAGGGAAGCGTTAATCATCGCGGAAGCTGGGCGTAAGGGTCAGGTCACGATCGCCACGAACATGGCCGGTCGCGGCGTGGACATTCTGCTTGGCGGCCGTGTCGAGGACGAGCTTGTCAAGCAGGCACGAGGCAATGTCGAAGTAGCGCATGATGGCCTCGACGAGTATGGGGAAACCTTCGCGAGCTACCGACGCGGTGGCAAAGAGCGCGCCGCGCCCCCCCTGCCCTTGGATGACCAAGAGCGTCGAGCGGCGGCAGAGGAAGTGCGAGTGCTCGGTGGTCTGTTTATTCTAGGTACAGAGCGACACGAATCAAGACGAATCGACAACCAGTTGCGAGGTCGTGCGGGCCGACAGGGCGACCCCGGCGAAAGCCGCTTCTTCGTCGCACTTGAAGATCAACTCTGGAAAATCTTCAATGCAAACATGATGGAGAATCCGCTCTTGAAGGCCTGGCCCCCCATGGAAGAGGTCAATGCCGGGTTCCTTAGCAAGATGATCTCGAAAACGCAGGAGCGAATCGAGAACCACTTCTTCGAAGCTAGAAAGCACGTTCTCGAATACGATGACGTTCTCAATGCTCAGCGCGAGCACATCTATGGCCTTCGACGCGAGATTCTGCTTGGAAAGGAAGTTCGATCGGACCTCCAAAAGCAGATTCGAGAGATGATGGGCGAGCTTGTCAAGAACGCATGGATGGTGGAGGAAGATGGCACGAACGTTTATGACTATCACATCCTCTACGAGGATCTCAACGAGATCTTCCCCCTCGTCGACTATGCGTCAGTAACCGACCTCGAGCAGATCGAGCCAGGTCTGGAACTGGTGCACTATGTCAACGATCTCGCCTTGCAGGCTTATGAGCGCAAGGTCGCCGATACGGGCGACGATATCATGCGGATGGTCGAGCAGCAGGTCATGCTTCGGGCGGTCAACGATCATTGGATGACTCACCTGCAAATCGTGGAATACATCCGAGACGGAATCGGACTTCGCGGCTATGGCCAGGTCGACCCATTGGTGGCTTACAAGCGCGAAACCTACGACCTCTTCCAGCACACCCTCACCAATATCCGCGATCAAGCAGTCCGGATGATCTATCGGGCTCAAGTTCAGCGAGAACCGGAACCCACGGTGGCGGTGGATGAACCGATGATGATGCGCTTGGAAGACGAATATCCCAATGAGCCGGTCAACACCGGGATTCCAGGAACCTATCCAGGAGCGCTGACCACGCCGCGTAGACCTGGAGATTCGGCAATGGGGACGGTCGACGTGGCCAACGTCGATTGGAAGCGAGTGGGCCGCAACGATCCTTGTCCTTGTGGAAGCGGCAAGAAGTTCAAGAGCTGCCATTACCCGCAGTTGCGCGCCCAAGGCGTGATCTAGGCTGAGAGGGTCCCCGTCAGGCAATGGCGGGGTGCCCTTTCTCTTCATTCAGAGAATTACACTTCCTATTCGGGCAATTTTGTACTAATCTTATTGTTGAACATGGCACTGAGAACTTCCAATCCCACGCTCCGCGAAGAGGCTTTTAGCCGCTACGCATACCTAACTGGCACCGATCCCAGTGCTCGAATGACTCTGAGCGGCACATTGAACAAGTGCTTGCTCCTGGCGACGATCCTCCTTTGCTCCGCCTCCGTTACGTGGGTCTATACATCGGCGCACCCCGAAATCGTTTTTCCTGCAACGATCGCCAGTGCCGTCGTGGGGCTCATCCTCTGCATTGCAACTTGCTTTGCCGTCCAAGCCTCCCCCTATTTGGCGCCCGCTTATGCTCTGGTCGAGGGCGTCTTTGTCGGCGTGATTTCGATGCTCGTCAATACGCGGTATCCGGGTATTGCCGCTCAAGCCTTTGTGATCACGATTTCCATCATGGTCACCATGCTTGGGTTGTACCGCTCGGGGCTGCTCAAGGCGACCCCCATGTTCATCAAGGTTGTGACCATCAGCACCTTGGGTATCGCCGTCGTCTACCTGCTCTCGTGGGCATTCTTCGCATTTGGCGCGAAGATCCCCTACCTCCATGACTCGACGCCGCTCGGCATCGGAATCTCGGTTGTGATCATTGTGATTGCGGCGATGAACTTCATCATCGACTTCGACACCATCGAGCGAGGCGTCGACCAGGGCGCTCCAAAGTACATGGAATGGTACGCGGCCTTTGGGCTGATGGTGACTCTCGTCTGGCTCTATATCGAAGTTCTGAGGCTGCTACGCAAACTTCGAAACTGATTTGCGCGACCCAATAGCTGGCGCGCTCCGATGAAACAGAACTTCCATTTCTCCAAACAACTCAAATCGATCCTCGCGATTGGGGCCTTGATTTGCGTCGTCGCTTTGAGCGTCCGACTGTTCTATCGACGACCCCTCGCCGGGAATTGGCTTGGCTATGCCTATGCGAAGATCGAAGGAGCATCCTATATCGATAAGGACATGGGCCAGTATCGGATCAGACTCAGGGAAGATGGAACGTATATGGAGAACGGAAACTCGACGTCAGGAGTCTGGAAGCGTACCGGAAGCACCGTCACCCTGAGTCCCACCAGGTTCTACGACATGACGCCGGATGAACATCGTTACCAACAGAAACTGAAGAAGGGAAAGACTGGGACCAGCGTTGTCCTCGAGAATTTGTTGGCAGCGAAGATGAAGCCAATCGTTCTGCATTATGCGAGAGGGGCCGACCAGCTGATCTGGAATGAAGCCGACTATTATTTCGTGTACGAGCGAATCGACTAGCCAACCAGACTACAGGTATTTTGCCGGGTTGACCGGCTTGCCATTGATCCGAATCTCGAAGTGGAGATGTGGCCCGGTTGCCAGACCTGTCGAGCCAACACTGGCGATTCTCTGTCCACGATCGACCTTTTGACCCGCACTCACAAAGAGTCTTGAGCAGTGTCCATAGGTTGTGGTGAATCCACCACCATGGTCGATGATCACCACGTTCCCATATCCGCGCATCTTCTGGGCCGCAATCACCACCCCGGAATTGGCGGCCAAAATCGGCGCGCCGCTCGGTGAACCGAAATCCAATCCCGCATGCAATCGACGGATCTTGAGGATGGGGTGGAATCGGCTGCCAAATCCACTGGTGATAGGACCCGAACAGGGTCGGGAAAATCGTCCTTTCGGCGCCGGGGTCGGCGGCTTGCCGCCGGCACGTTGAGCCCGCAAATAAGCCTCGATCTGGTTGCCAATCGCCGCTTCATCAGCCTCCAGTTGGCGAATGACCTTCTGAAGCTCGCTCTGAGTCTGCCGAAGGTCGGTCAGCACTTCGACCTTTTCTGCCCGCACATTGGTGAGCTGGCCCTCTTGGCGCTTTTGCGTATCGACGAGACCTCGGATTTCCGTTACGAGCTTGTCCTGGCGTCTCTTCTTGCCTTGGACTTCTTCCCGAAGTCGCCGGTAATCGCTGAAAACCTGGCGGTCCTTGGCGCTGATCCGCTCCATCAAGTCCTTCCATGTGGCGAGTTCCCCGGTGGATTTGGAACCAACCAAGAGGGCAAGATGGGATTCTTCGCCATGAACGTACATCCATCGAAGCCTTTGCCGCACCTTTTCTTTCGTCACGGCAAGCTCGCGGGTCGCGATGATGAGGCGTTCGGCAAGCGTCTTTTGCTCACGTTTCCCGTCCTGCAGCTTGTCGGTTGTTTGTTCAAGAGCGGTCTGGACCTGGTCGAGACGGTTGTCGACTTCGGCGAGATCGCCTTTGACCTTGCGGACCTGCCCCTTCGTCTTTTGAAGCTGCTTGACGACATGGCTTTTTTGCTGCTTGATGGATCGCAGGCTTCCTTTTAGATCGTTGATCGATTTCGAGCCTCTTTTCGTTTGGCCGATCGAACCCATAGGCAAAGCCAGGATCACGAA
>JADZBW010000361.1 GCA_020851885.1 Fimbriimonadaceae bacterium
GAACACGGCGGCTCGTGGAATGCGGTTCTATCGGACGTTTTTCTATATGCCGGCGATCGTGCCCGGGGTCGCCAGCGCCGTTCTTTGGACTTGGGTCCTGACACCCGACGCGAACAAGGGCCTGGTCAATGTGTTCTGGCAAAACACCATGTCCCAATGGCTGAATATCTCTCCACCAGGATGGCTCCAATCCGCAGATTGGGCGAAGCCTGCCTTGATCCTCATGGGAGTGTGGGGCGCCGGAAGCGGGATGGTTCTCTGGCTGGCCGGCCTCAAAGGCGTCTCGTCATCGCTCTATGAGGCGGCGGGGATCGATGGCGCATCGAATCGACAACTGTTCTGGTCGATCACCTTTCCTCAATTGAGCCCGATCATCTTTTTCAACATGGTGATGGGCTTCATTGGGTCGATGCAAGAATTCGACCGCATGTACATCATGAAGCCGTCGTCCGACGGGCCTATCGGACCTGACGATTCCATGCTGACTCCCGTGTACACGCTGTTTCGCGCCGGGTTTGAAACCTTCAAAATGGGCTCCGCTTCGTCGATCGCCTGGCTGATCTTCGCGATCATCGTTGTTCTGACGTTCATCCAATTCAAGCTCGCCCCACGATGGGTGCACTACGAGAGTGACAAATGACGATTGGGCTCCTCTACTCCCTGGGCACGCTCGCAACATGGGTCGGCTGGTGCTTCGGCTGTCGATCGGTGTACCAAATCCTCCAGGTTCTCTTTGGCGCCGAGGAACTGAACCAGGCTCGCTACCTGAAGTCGATCGCCACCAGCTCCTTTTTCGGCGCCCTGGGAATCGCGATCGGAATGGCTTTGCCCGGAATGCTGGACAAGAAGCCGGAAGTCAGCCTGAACTTGCCGCTTTTCTGGCCGGTCATGCCCTATTCGGCCTGGATCGGCGTTGCGTGCGCCGTGTTTGTAATCCTGCGATCCTATCAAGCGGGGTTCGCACTGAACGATACGGAGCGCCTGGAGCGGTGGAAGTCAGCGGGCGTATGGCTGCTCGGTTTGGTGGCGATGGTGATCCTTTACCAAATGGATCCAACCAATAAGATCGAGATCCTCAAGGGTGGAATTCCATTTACTTCGGGTACCGCAGCCACGGTTATCTTGGGATTGGTGGCCTCAATGGCTGCCATGATCGTTGCCGGACGCGCGGCACGTAGCCGAGGTCTTGCCAAGGCGGTTGTGAATCAAATCGCCCTCATCGCGGGTTCGATCTTGTTTGGGATTCCCTTTGCTTTCCTCGTCATCACGAGCCTCAAGGAAGATCGCGATATGTCGAGTGCAAACGGAATCGTATGGATTCCGAGAGTCCAGGAAACGACTGCGTATAACGACCCCAAGAACCCTCTCTATGAGGTCGACTATGGCGGCCAGCAAGTGCGTGGCGTTGTCAGCGAAAAGGGCGTCGGCGGAGTCGTGAAACTCGACGTGGAGACTCCGCTCTCGATCCGTGGAACGACGGTGGAGATCCAGGAATCCGCACTGAAGGAGGTCCCGCGCGACGCTCCCATTTACAGTGGCGCCCTCGACGGCGCGAAATTCACGGGGTTCGTCATCGAGAACATGGAGGATGGCAGCAAGAGGGTTCGTATCACGTCGCCCGCCAACCTCGCCGGAAAGGAACGAGTTTTCAAAGCGGCGGAACTTGAACCGGTGCGTCACATCGGGGTCCTTTGGCAAAACTACCCGGACTCCTTGAGCTACCTTCCTCCCGAAACCCATGGTGGATTGGTCTACCTGAAGAACACCCTGATTCTCGTGATCCTTGGCGTGGTGGGCACGATCCTCAGCTCCTCGATCGTCGCCTACGCCTTTTCACGACTGCAATTCCCGGGTCGCGACATTCTCTTTGCCATTCTTCTGAGCACAATGATGCTGCCAAGTGCGGTCACACTCTTGCCTCAATTCCTCATCTTCCGGAAGCTTGGGTGGATCGACACTCTCCTGCCCCTTTGGGTGCCTGCCTTTTTTGCCAGCGCCTTCAATGTGTTCCTGCTGCGCCAGTTCTTTAAAGGCATTCCGATGGAGTTGGAAGATGCCGCCAAGATCGATGGCTGTTCGTATCTAAGGGCTTTCTGGAGCATCATGATGCCTCAGATCAAACCCGCGCTTGCCGTCATTGCGATTTGGACGTTCATGGGTGCTTGGAACAACTTCATGGGCCCGCTCATCTACATAAACTCGCCGGAAAACATGCCGCTGAGTTATGCCCTCCAACTGTTCCAGGGAGACCGAGGGAGCGAACCGGGTCTATTGATGGCCTTTGCATGCATGACGATCCTCCCCGTCCTCGCGGTGTTCTTCTTCGCCCAGAAGTATTTCATCGAGGGGGTGACCCTGAGCGGGTTGGGAGGTCGTTAGTTTCAGAGTCGAAGGAACTTGCGCATCGATTCGAGCTTCTTCGGTCCGATTCCCTTGACCGCCAGCAGTTCGTCGATCGAGGTGAACCCTCCGTGTTCCTGGCGGTAGCTCAGGATCTTCTGGGCGGTCGAGGGCCCCACACCAGGCAGTCGCTCCAAGTCCGCCTGGGAACCGGTGTTCAGGGAGATCGAAGCAACCCCCGGTGCTTCCTTCTTGCCAGTTTGGCGACGCGTTGAACCTTCGGGTTGGACGCCGAGCGCACCGATGCCACCACGCAATTCGGAAGGTACTTCCACATGCAGGGGTAATGATCCACCGAGCGCCTTTGGCCTGGAGGGCCCTGGCTCGCGGGACGTGGCCACCGGCGCCCGATCCGGTTTGGAGTTCACAAAAATCTGTTTTCCGTCGACAATCTTCGCCGCCAGATTCCACTCGGATAGATCGGCATTTTCTTTGGCTCCTCCCGCCGTACGAATGGCGTCATGGACTCGGGCGCTCGACGGAAGTCGGTAGACCCCCGGCCGACGAACCGCTCCTGCGACTTGGATTACGATCGTCGATGCTTCCGACTCTGGAGCCGGTTTCCCTTCCGGTAAAGGTTCATTGCGGAAGACGATGGGAGCGGGCTGCTTCCACTGTCGAGTTCCCAGATATCCCATGGCGACGGCGACGACGACGGCGATCGACCCCATCTTGAGCTTCTCCACTGTGGACAAATGAGAGAACATAAGTCCCATTATAGGGCATTCAGATCAGGATTTCTTTATCTCGCTCCGAAGGAAGGCCATGTTCAATGAGCGCATGACGCCAACCACGAACACTCACAAAGCACCCCGACGATCTTAAGGCAAAGAGGAATCTTTCCAGGATCAGGGCGCCGATATGGATCGTCTTTTCCCGGCCAGGCTCCAAGCCCACGATTGCGGCGCGACCCCGATCATCCAACTCCGCCATCGCGCCGAACGCCTTGCTGATCTCTTCATAGTCCAGCCACGCTCCGTGGACGGCCACGGGATCCCATTCGACGATTCTCTCGCGAATCGTCACAAGGTTTGTTCCGGTAGCGCCCAGCACGAATGCCGTCCCACAGGCTCCAGGCAGGTAATTCATCCCGATCAGGTCGTCGATAGCGGCCGAGGCACTGAGAATTTCTACCGGATTCAGCCTCTCATGGGGAAAATGGGTGCTTTTAAGCCCGAGGGTGCCAACCGGAAAGCTACGCTGAAAGAGCGTCTTCCACCCGTTGCGGCATCGTTCGGCGGTGACCAGTTCCGTGCTGTGCCCGCCTGGATCGATAATTGAAATGCGTTTCTGAGCGGCAAAACTCGGGTCATCCGCGACCGCCCGAAATCCCAACTCCGCTTCGTCTTCGCCTGAGACGACGAAGATTGGGGTTCCTTGCGCCCGGGCGCGTTCAAGGAAATCGGGCGTGTTCTCGGCGATCCGGGCCGCCATTGTGACTCCCGCTTTCACCGATTCAGCTCCCAATTCACGTGCCTTTTCGTAGAATCGGCGCAGCGCCACCAAAGTGGCGGCCATGCCTGCCTCCCCCAATCTCTTGGTGGATTTCGTCCCTTCACCCAGGGCCGTGACGTCGATCTCTTCAAAGATGGAGTTCCAACCTTGGCTCGACTGCTCGGCGACAACCAATAGCACGGAATTGGAACCTACGTCGATGACCGCCCTACGCATTGTGAGGAAGCCTACCTGCGAATGACGACTTCGCCCGGCTCGCCTTCTTTGCCTTTGACGGTGATTCGAATGGGCAGGAATTGCTTGATCACCCATACAATGGTCAAGAATCGCTTGGTCAGCCTCTCCACCGTAAAGCGAGTCTCACCTTCGGCGAGAATCGCCGTTGGCAGGATCTGATCCGCGAGATAAGCGTCGACCGAGGCTCCAGACTTCGCCCAGCCGAACATACCCTCGAAGGCCGCTTGGACGACCGCTTCGACACGGATGCCTTTGGCCCCCATCGCCGTCGCTCCTCCGATCCCACGCTCGAACTCCGCCCAGACGGTGACGCAGATTCCCGGTTTATGGGAGTCGACACCGACAATGTCCGCTTCGACCGGCATCTTCGCGCTGATTCCCAAGTTCACGAGGTGGGCGAGCCCGCGATGGGCAACGGTCGTCGGCAGCTCGCTGAGGGCGATTACGCCATGGGTGGAGATAAGGCCGCCCCTATCGTGCCAGTCGATCGGGCTTATCGACGATGGCTCGATGTCCAGCACGACCTCGCCGCCGCCCTCTCGGCCGAACCCTGCCGAGATCAGCTCCGGGAAAGAATACAAGCCGAGCTTGCGTTGGGCCGCCAAAGTGACGTTGGAGAAGTAATCGAAGCATAGCGAATTTGCCCCGTAGGTCTCGCCCCCCAGACTTACCTGGGAATAAGCGCCCGAACGTCCCAGTACCGGCAAAATGGCATTCAGTACGACATTGGCATTGGGCGCACGAAGTCCCAAATCCAAGTCCGGAACTCCAAGCGACTCTTTCAGGGCCGCGCAGCGTCGGGTAGGAATGAAACTGACGGTCGATGAGCCAGACTCTGCACCTACCGTCTCCGCCGCACAAGACTTGACCAAGGCCCGGATCAGGATCAGGTCTTCGATGTCGAGCCCGGGATAATTCGTGCCTGCGCGAACGTGATCGATCCGTACGCCTTGCTGCGTGATGGCTGCCAGAGTCAACGCTGTACGGACGAGCGCCCCGCCGCCCTCGCCATGGCTGCCATCGATCAGGACCAGGCTGCTGGTTGCCGCCATAGGCTAGATCTTCAGCTTGAAGATGAGATGCTCCAGCAACTTCAAGACATAGGCGAGGAGGATGAACATCAGGCAGATCAGGAGGAGTTCCTGAAATGGCCCCGATACGGCCTCGCCGGAATTGGTCTTCGAAAAGGTCAACGTCCCCACGATCTGGCTCATCTTGGAGACGATGCCCCCCGTGGCGGCCAGGAGCATATTGCGGAAGATGATGTAGAAGGCGGCAAATCCAAGCACGATGGTCGGCAACAGGGCCCGGTATTTGTGCTTCTGATGCTCATTGAAAATGACGCACTGCTTGCAGCGTTCTCGCTTCTGCTCGAAGGTCAGCTTGTTGTTCGTTGGGATATACGCGGCCGCCGCGACTTCATCCTTGGGAATGAGCTTGCCCTCCATCGCGCCTCGGATAACCGACTCCTCGCACATGCAGCCGACTTGTTCTTTCCAACACGTTCGCTTGGCATGATAGATAGGACACTTGTCACGAACGAACTTTCTACAGAAGGGAAGCTGCCAGCACTTGCCCATGAAGACGTTCTGGCGATCGGCCTCCTCCTTGACGCCTTTGCCGTACTTGAGCTGGTCCGCCTTGGCGCCCTGCTGGGCGCGGTCCTTGATTCGGTTGGCGATATCGACGACCAAGAGCAGGATGCCAAGGGCGCCCAAGATGGAGCCACCCATTTGAATCGTCCCAAGCGCCGCTTGGACGACCTTGTTATCCGCTTGGACGCCTGCCGCGCTGGTAAGGATCAGGGGTGAAAAATAGAGCAATCCGGCGACGATCAGCATGATGCCGCCCAAGAGTTCCTCGCCCCAGAACAGGAACGCCGCTCCGATGCCGGCGGCCAGCATCCCGGAAATGATCAGCTTCTGGAATAGCTCGATATTGCTGAGCGCTTGTGCTTCGGGCGCGCTGACCGCTCCGCCGCTAAAGGCCATCGCCGTGTAAACACAGAACGCGACGGATCCCAGGCCCAGCAAGAGGCCCAAGTAGAAGAGTAGGCGCGCGGCACCGGACAGAAAGTCGTGAAAGGCCTCGGAAAGGCCACGATCAGAACCGGATCCGCGCTGCATCATAGGAAGTTACTTTTTGACGCGCTCAAGATAGCTGTCGGTTCGAGTGTCTACCTTGATGGTGTCTCCCACATTGATATGGAAAGGTACTTGGATGACCGCTCCCGACTCCAAGGTGGCGGGCTTTGTGCTGCCGCCGCTGACCGTATCCCCTTTGTAGCCCGGATCCGTTTCCATAACTTCAAGCTCGACGAAGTTGGGAATCTCGTACCCCAGCGTCTCGCCATTCGCCACCAGGCTGACGATCTCCATATCCTCCTTGAGATATTTGGATTGGTCGCCCAAGGTCGCCGACGACACGGGAATCTGCTCATAGGAATCCAAATCCATGAGGACCAGATCGTCTCCCTGTCGATACAAGAACTGCTGCTTCACTTTCTCCACGAAGACGGGTTCGACCCGTTCGCCGGATCGAAAAGTCTTTTCCAACGTTCGTCCAGACTTGAGGTTTTTCAGTCGCGTTCGGACAAAGGCACCCCCCTTGCCAGGCTTAACGTGCTGGAATTCGACGATCGTGTAGACCTCGCCGTCCATGATGAAGTGCATGCCGTTCTTAAAATCGCTGGTATCAACCGCCAAAACAAAAGCTCCTAGAGACTTGGATGTGAGGCCAATTGTAGCATTTTGAGCTTGAACCGGATAGTCGGGAAGAACGGTCGTATGGGACGAATCAATTATCCCGCCGAATAACCCGGCGTTCGCATTGGCAGGTAACCAGGTGGGTCCGAGCCTGCACGCGCCCGAATCGATATCGTGGACGGCTTTCTTCCCCCAACACGCGTCGTGTTGCGGAGTACAAGTTTCATCCCCCAACACGCGTCGTGTTGCGGGGTACAAGTTTCATCCCCCAACACGCGTCGTTTTGCGGGGTACGAGGTTCATCCCCCAACACGCGTCGTGTTGCGGGGTACAAGGTTCATCCCCCAACACGCGTCGTGTTGCGGGGTACGGACCGGTTTGTGGACGAACCGCTTGCGCACATGCGAGGAGCGCCCCCCCCAACGTCAGGGATGATTGGGAGAAATCAGGCTGGTAACGAGTCCACGGAATCGCCGATATTCGTGGCCTCCCGGCGATTTTCTCACCTCCATTGCATGAGTCGCATCAAAACTAGGGAAGCGTCGGTTGATGTGTTTTTTTGCAAAAACGTCGTATCTCTATATCGTCAACGACGAGCAGGGGCATGGGACGAAGGACGAAACGAAACTTGGACGGCTTCACGATCACTGAATTGCTATGTGTGATCGGCATCATCGCATGTCTCTCCGCGCTGCTATATCCTTCCCTTGCCGAAGCCCAAAAGGCGGCAGAAGTGGGCTCGTGCCTGGCAAACCTCCGCGGCGTCCAGCAAGCCCTGAGACAATACAGTATCGACTACGATGATAGGGTCCCCCGTGGAAAAGACTGCGTCGATGCTCAGCGAGTAGAAGTGCATCCGAAGAGTCTGTGGCAAGCAATCGAGGCGATGCCATTGCTTTCGGAATTGGTTTTGCCCTATACGAAGTCACGCGGACTTTGGCGATGCCCCTTGGATACCGGAACCGCCGCCATAGACACCCTGCCATCCATTCCGCTCCAAGGCAAACCAACGCTCTTCGCCGCCTGCGGCATGAGTTACGGCTATGTGACAAGTTTGGGAATGGGTGCATCTTGGACGAGCCTTGAGCGAGTCAGCGAGCAGGTCACAAGGGCTTCCACACGTAGAACGTGTTGACGTTGACCCCGTGGTCGCGGCACACCTGAGCCTGCGTCTTCTGCCCCGTCGCCGCCTCCTGCAGGATCCGAACGATCTGCCCTTCGCTGAACTTCGATTTCTTCATGATTCCTCTGGGTTTGAACCTGAGGACTCATCTTGAATTGTCTTCATTACCGGGGGGCAGACCAGACTGCTTTGGGCCTGGATCTGGCGCCATCGCGATCGTCCGCGCCCATTCCAACTAGGCCTGCTCGACCTTGGCTCGGTGGAGTAACTCATGGATGGCGGCCTTTCTCGCAATGCCCGTGCCGTCGGTCGCCGCCGTGGCCGCTCCCGCCGACAGTCCCCATCGAAACGCCTCGCTCAACGGGTGCCCGGCGCCGAGAGCCCAAAGGATCCCGCCCAGCATGGAATCCCCGCACCCGATGGTGCTGCGCATCTCGACGTACGGCGTGAGTCCTTCGTAGATCCCATCCTCGCAAGCGAGAATCGCCCCTCCCGCGCCACGACTGATCACGGCCAATGCCGAACCTGCTCCCAATTGCTGGTAAAGCTGCATCGCCGCCCCGAGAGCATCGTTTCTCCCCTGGATTTCCCGTCCCACGAGCCGGGCGGCTTCCCGCTCGTTGGGCTTGATGAAGTCCGGCCTTGCCAGCATGGCGAGGCGCATCGGCTCGCCGTCCGCATCGACAAGCGCCTTGACCCCTTCACGGTGGGCCATTTCGACAAGCCGTTGGAAGATATCCGGGGGAGCTCCCGGAGGCAAGGACCCTCCCAGAGATAGCCACGAGAGTTTCGGAAGGTATTCCCTCACTCGAGCGAACAACCGATCGATGTCCGTGGCGGTGATTTCTGGACCCCGCTCGTTGAAGGTGGTCGGCGGGTTTCTGTCCTCATCCTCGACGCTGAAGTTCGTCCTGGTGTCGCCGCTAATCTCGACGAAACAGTGGGGCACATCCTGAACATCGAGCACTTGTCGGATGAATGCCCCGGGTCCTCCCCCGAGAAAGCCGGTGGCTACCGTGTGCCCGCCAAGCTCTCGAAGGACCCGCGACAGATTGACCCCCTTTCCGCCGGCATCGGTCTCCGATCTCAGAACTCGATTGGTGTCGCCAACCTTGAGATCGCCGATGAACAGGGCACGGTCTACCGACGGGTTCAAGGTGACGGTCAAAACCATGGCTAGATTCTGAATGCGGGCCCATGGGAATTGCCAGGGGAGCCTGGTTTACTGGGCCATCACTTCGGTGAGCAAGAGCTTCTCGGGATCGATCGCCCTTTCCGTGCTGAGAACATAGCCCAGTGGGTGCGAAACGAGCTTATTGCCATCCACACCTGTCATCTCTCCTCGATAGCCGCTCAGAAGACGGTTTGCCGCAAAAGCCCCAAGCCTGAGGGCAAGAACGCGATCGAAGGCCGTTGGCGATCCGCCCCGCTGCATATGGCCCAGAACCAGGTTTCTTGCCTCAAAGCCAGTGTTCTTCTGGATGAACTCTTTGATGTCGCCGGCCTTCGCGGCGCCTTCGGCAACCACGATGATGGAACTCTTTTTGCCTTTGTCGGCTGATTCACGAAGTTGGTCGCAGATTTCAAGCAGGGAATAGGGAACTTCGGGAATCAGAACCGCCTCGGCGCCACCGGCGAGCGCCACTTCGAGGGCAATGAAGCCATTGCGGCGACCCATCACTTCGATGACGAAAACCCTCTCGTGAGAATAGGCGGTGTCACGGACGCGGTCCACCGCGTCGAGCGCGGCATTGACCGCGGTGTCGAACCCGATCGAGTAGTCGGTACCGGAAATGTCGTTGTCGATCGATCCCGGAACGCCCATCACCGGGTAATCGAACTCCTCATGGAGCTTCAGGGCGCCTGTCAATGAACCGTCTCCACCAATGACGACCATGCCTTGGCAGCCGTTATCCCTCAAGACCTGAATCGCACGTTCGCGACCTTGTCGCTCCATGAATTCGCGGCTTCGTGCCGTGCGGAGAATGGTGCCCCCATCGGTGATGATGCCTCCCACCGACTTGGAGGAGAGCATCAACGTCTCGTTCTGGATGATCCCTTCGTAGCCGTGTTGAAAACCCACGACGGTGGCCCCCCGCCCGATGGCCGCGCGCACGACTCCCCGAATCGCCGCGTTCATGCCTGGTGCGTCGCCCCCGCTTGTAATGACCGCTATCCTATCTATGCTCAAGTTGCCCGTCCTGGGTCGCTCGATTTATGTCGAGCCGATTCACCCATAATTCACAGCAGACCCCAATGACCTCATCGCCACTTGCCCGACCGATATCCACGCTGATGCGGCCGACCTTTATCGTACCGGCTGGAGCGACGCTTGGTACCGTCGGCACGAGATTGCGCGAGAATTCCGCTGGCATCGTACCGGTGTGCGACGAATTTGAGTTGCAGGGCGTCGTCACTGAGAATTCGCTCGCAAGGGCAATTGGGAACGGTGCTGGAGATCTCGACGACGTGAGCGCCGCGTTCACCGCCGAGTTCCTGACCATTCCGATGTTCGAAACCGGCGCGGAGGCGCTCCGCAGATTCGAGACGGCCAAGGCGGGCGCCTTGATCGTTGTGGACGACGCTTACCGGGTCGTTGGCGTGCTTCGAGCCTCCGACCTCATCGACCCACCCTTGCACTGTCAGCGGCCACCGATGGTAGGTGGCATGGCGACCCCCTTCGGCGTCTACCTGACTACGGGCTCCGTTCGTGCCGGCGCCAAGGGCTTGGCGCTCGTCTCGACCGGCATGGTCTTGATGATCGCGCTCCTCGTGGCATCCATTCTCGGAAGTCTTGGGGGCCAGCAATTGGTCGACCACGGAATGCGCGAATCTTGGGCCTGGAACATTTCGGCGGTTGGACAATTGCTCCTCTTTGCACTGGCATTCCGAGCGATGCCAATTTCAGGCATCCATGCCGCCGAACACATGGTTGTGCACGCGATTGAGCGAGACGAGCCTCTTGTGCCGAGCGTCGTTCGTCGAATGCCGCGCGTGCATCCGCGCTGTGGAACCACCCTGGCGACCGGCGCCACGCTCTTTCTTGGCATCGCCTCAACGGAGCTGATTCCTGAACAAAATGTTCGCGTGTTACTCGCATTGGTGGTGACGGTTCTTTTTTGGAGGAAGCTTGGCGGACTGGTTCAATACTGGATTACGACCCGCCCGCCCGCGGATCGCCATGTCGAGATGGCAATCCGATCAGCCAAAGAGCTCTTGGAAAACCAGATCCATGCCCGCCAATTATCGGTCTCATGGCCCCAGCGCCTCTACAACAGCGGGATGTTCCATGTCATGGCGGGAAACTTCTTGGTTGCCGGGTTGCTATCGATGGCGAACGGCCTGTTCAATTGGAACCTGCCGATCTAGCGGGCCCGCCTTAAGGTAGAATCCGAAATCGCCGTGCATACGCTCTATACCATCTTCATCGGCCTGGGAATGTTTGTGGCCGTGGTCTTCTCCGCCCTCGTCTTTTTGACGGGTAAGGGCGATGCCATGTCGGGCGGCGGAAGCGTGCGCACCACCTTTAAGGGCAAAGCCGGATTCGACGACTTCATGTCCCGATTAACCCTTTATTTAGGGATCGGTTTTATGGCACTGATGCTCATCATCGACGTCATTGGCCACCACGCCGTAAGCGGACAGTAGAGTCAGCCTGTCTGCGGACTGAACTTCGGCGTCATGTAAGCGCCATCGTCCGACACCTTAGTTTCGCTGGAGCCATCCGCTGAGATTGTGTAAATCGACCTCGATCGGCCCTCCGACTTGATGTAGGTCAACTTCTCGCCACTGGGATGCCAATTGATCTCATAGATATGCCCGGCGACCAGCGGCGTCCCTCCGGCCATCCCGCCTTTTTGAAGCGGCATGAGCGCCATCCCGGCCGGAGTATAGGTCGTCCCGTCATAGCTTCCGGTAGTTAGGGCGATTCGATTGCCATCGGGACTCACGACAGCCGGTCCGAAGGCTTGGCCAGGCACTCTGCTGACGGCGATGTATTGAAGCATCTCTGAACTCGGAAGATAGGGGTTGAACATAAAGACCCCGTGCTCAAAATCGCGCACAACCTTTCCATTCTTGATTTTGTCTTTTGGAATGTTCTCACGGTCCGGGTACTGGAAGCTCAGGACGGTGAAAACCACCGCTCCGGATTTGGGATCGATATCGATATCGATGTGCTCGCCCGCCATGACCGCCTTCGGCAATTGCTCCTCTGGTGCACTGCCGCTGAGCTTCTGGTAAACAAGAACCTCGCCCTCGTCTTGCTTCATCACGGCCACGATGTAATCCTGATTCTTCAGCATCCGAGCGGTTCGGAAACTGTTCCCAAGCCTCTTGTAGATCGCATCGAATTGGCCAGAACCGCCTGCGCCTTCGTCGGCACCCTGGGTCACCCCGCCGGGAGGCGGAAGGAGTTGGCGCGACGTGAGTTCGGACATATCGAACTCAAGGACAAAGCCACCCTGGGTCATCAGCGAGAATTTCCCAGATCCATCCAGTTCAGCCTTACTCGCCCCCGGTTCGAGCGGCACGAAACTCGGATCGAATCGGCTCAAGGAACCACTGCTTCTCTGGACGACCGTGCCCTTGTCTGGATTCCATCGATAAAGGTTGAATGCCGCTTCCTTGCGATCGCTGGTGAAGTAGAGTCGATTGCCGTTTGGCAACCATACAATGTCTCGGTCGGTCTTGCCGGGCGTGTATTCCGGACTCGGCGTCTTCTTGCCATCCTTGTCGAAGATGACCGCCTGTTGACCCTCGTCGTGAATCTGGATAGCGGCGATCATCCCAATGGTGTTCGCCGGTCCTGTGTCGGGATCTTTCCGCCAATTGAGAATGAACTGGATTCCCAAAAAGACAGCCGCAACGGTAAGCAACAGGAAGAAGGTGCGCAGCAGCAGCTTCTGGACGATCTTAGGTTGTTTTTGCTCCATGTTCTTCAAATAAGGCTCGATCCGGGCTTCAAACGCATGCCGTTCGCAAAATCTCGGCCACTCATCTTCTTTTTACCTTCCGGCTGGACTTCGAGCAGGCAAAGGCTTCCTTCCCCGAACCCGACCTCGAAACCATCCCGTGTAGAAATCACAACGCCAGGTGTGCCCGTGCCGGAGCCCAGGCGAGCCGAAATGATCCTCAAATGGCCCGAACTCGACCTCACAAAGCAACCTGGGCTTGGGGAGAAGGCTCGCAGGCGGTTGTATTCATCGGAGGCATTCCTGTTGAATTGGATCTCGCACTCCGCCCGCTCCACCTTTGGGGCCAAGGTCATCGATGCATGGTCTTGCGTCGTTCTTGGATAGTCTCCGGCGATGATCCTGGGGAGCCAGTCGACAATCATGTCGGCGGATATTGCGGCCAACCGATCCTGTAGCTCGCCATAGGTTTCATCCGGGCCGATCGGGGCCTCGACGATGTCGATGATGTCTCCGGAGTCCATTCCTCGGTCCATCTGCATCAGCGTGACGCCCGTCTCCCGATCGCCGTTGAAGATGCACCTCTGGATCGGCGCCGCGCCGCGATACTTGGGCAAGAGGGAGCCATGCAGGTTGATCCCACCACGAATCGCGCTATCCAATAGTCGCTGACTCAGGATTTGGCCATAGCTGGCGACTACCAGCGCGTCCGGCTTCAGGGCCTCGACCATCTCGACAAACTCAGCTGAGCGCACGCGTTCCGGAGTTGCGACCGGCAGCCCCAATTCGAGGGCGGCCAGCCTAACTGGGGAAGGATGCAGCCTCATGCCTCGACCCGTGGGGCGGTCCGGCTGAGTGACGACAAGAACGACCTGGTCTGCGATCGCCTTCAACGGCGGAATCGCGAAAGTCCCAGTGCCGAAATACACTACCGGCATTTGCGTCTCCGTGACCGAGAATTACTCGACAACGTCGTCTCGGTCGGGATGCGACCAATGAAGCGTCGCCATATCCACTTTGTCGACAAAGAGAATCCCATCGAGGTGGTCGATCTCATGTTGGGCGACACGGGCGGACATGCCGTCCAACTCGTAAGTGTAACAGCGACCTTTCCGATCATAAGCCTCGACTTCCACATAAGCGGCGCGTTTCACGTCGCCATAGAGCCCAGGAATGGAGAGGCAGCCCTCCTGGCCGATCTGCTCGCCCTCCGCCTTCACGATGATTGGATTGATCATTCCGACCGGCTTCATCCCTTCCGGCGCCATCACGAAGATTCGCTGGGAAAACCCAATTTGGGGCGCGGCCAAGCCCACACCATAGGCCTGCTTCATCAATCGAATCATGTCGTCGATCAGGAGTCCCTGTTTCCGCGTGAACTTGACGATCTCCTGAGCCTTTTGACGCAAGACCGGCGCGGGCACTTTGACGATTGGCCGTTCCTTGTTCTGGACGTACAGGTATTTGAATTCGTCCGGGACGACGATCTCCATAGGAATGAATTATGGCAGAGCGGCGGCTAGGCCAAACCTCGCCATGAAAATGAGACTACCCGCTCGCTTCCGCTCAGGTCCCTTACGGTCGTTTCATGCTTCCAACCATGTTCGATGAACAGGACCTTGACCGCGTCAGATTGCTCGTGCCCGACCTCCAAGAAGATCCGCCCATCAGGCGCGAGATACGGAGCCGTCTCCGAAGCGAGGCGGCGGTAGAAGTCGAGCCCGTCCTTCCCGGCAAAAAGGGCGCTGCCAGGTTCAAAGTCTCGCACCTCGGGGATCAGTGGCTCGGCGATTCCAATGTACGGTGGGTTACTCACGATGATCTCGAAGTGGCGTCCACGAATGCACTCGAAGAGATCCGATTGAACCCAGTCGACCTCCGCTCCGAGCGATTCTGCGTTGCCGCTTGCCACATCCAGGGCGATCGGGGAAATGTCCAGGCCCGTGACGTTCACCTCTGGCCGCTCCAACTTCAAGGTGATCGCCAAACAGCCCGAGCCGGTACCGATATCCAGGATCGGACCGGATTCCAATGAAGCCAGTGCCGCTTCCAGCAACGTCTCCGTTTCCTGCCGAGGGATCAACACGCCTGGTCGGACCCTGAACATGCGGCCGAAGAACTCCCTTCGTCCGACGATGTAGGCGAGCGGCTCTCTGCCTTCGCGGCGTTGCAAGAGAGTCTCGGCAGCGAGGTCGTAAAACTCCTCTGTCGGGTGGGTCAGAATCCATGTTCGATTCGTGTTCAGAACATGGGCGGCCAAAACCTGGGCTTCCAACTTCGCCGATTCGATTCCGGCAGACTGCAGACGCGCCGCCGCCTCTCGAACCCACTCTTGGACCGTCATGGTTAGGGCACCAGGAAGGGACTCAGTTTCTGTCGCATCTCTGCGATCAATTCTGCTTCGATATAGACGCCGTCTTCGCGATACTCGACCTTGAGGACGCGTCCGTAGTCGTAGCAATCTTGAACCATGCTCGGCTCACTGTAGGGCACGAGCGCTTTGACCTTGCCGAGAAGTTCTTGAACCTGGGCCATGATCGCCGCCATCAGGTCGCCCATGCCTTTGCCGGTCGACGCGCTGATCGCGATCGAATTGGGCCAAGACGCGACGAGTTCCGTCGCCATGCGAGGATCGGTCAGCGCGTCGATCTTGTTGAAGACCGTGAGCATCGGCTTGTCGGCCGCATGCAGCTGTTCCAAGGTCTCCAGAACTGAATCACGTTGGATTTCCCAGGCCGGATTGCCGACGTCGATCAGGTGGATGATGAAATCTGAAAATGTAACTTCTTCCAGCGTCGATCGGAAGGCCGCGACCAGGTGGGTGGGAAGCTTGCGAATGAAGCCAACCGTGTCCGTCAGGAAAAGGGAATAGCCTTCGGGCAATTCGATCTTTCGCGTCGTCGGGTCGAGGGTCGCAAACGGCATCGCATCCGCCAAGAGGTCGGTGCCGGCCAAGCGATTCATCAACGTCGATTTGCCGGCGCTGGTGTAGCCCACGATGGACGCGAAGGGGAATGGGTGTTTTCGCCGGCTCGCTCGCTGCTGATCGCGAATCCGCTTCACGTCCTCGATCTCGTCCTTAAGGCGCGCGATCCTGTCGCGCACGAGCCGCTTATCCGATTCAAGCTTGGTCTCGCCGGGACCCCGCATGCCGATGCCGCCTTTCTGTCGCTCGAACTTCGTATAAACCGACATGAGTTTCGGCATCATGTACGTGAGCTGGGCCAACTCCACCTGCAACATGCCTTCCTTGGTGTGGGCTCGACGAGCGAAGATGTCCAGGATCAACTGGGTTCGGTCGACGACTTTGCAGTGGAAAGCGTTCTCGAGATTTCGCTGTTGCATGCCGCTGACCTCGCCGTCGATCAGCACGAGGTCGGCTCCAACTTCCTTGGTCAGCAGGCCGATCTCCTCGACTTTGCCCGTGCCGACATAGGTGCCCTTGTAGGGCCGATCGAGACGTTGCCTTATCGTCGCGATCGGTTCAACGCCCGCCGCTTCGCATAGTCCCTCCAACTCGATCTCGACCATCTCGTCTTCATGCTCGTCTTCATTGACGACCACCAACACGGCCTTTTCAAGAGCTGGCTCAAGTGAGATCAGTCCCTTCGACATTCCTCACTATCATGAACCACAAAGCGGCCCGAGGATTCCCCGGGCCGCTTCGTGATGAGCCCTTTGGCTCGTTCAGAACTTGAGGATGTTGTAGGTGACGGTCAGTTGAAGGCCACTGAAATCGAAGTCGTCGACCTTTGAAAGCCAAACATACTTCGCCGACAGACGCAGTTTGTTTCCCACAATCACCCCAACCTCGGCATCCGCGCTGAAGCCGAATCGCTTTGAGGAGTAGCGCGTTGAATTGCTGGGCCGCGTGATGCTGTAATCGAAGTAGGCGGTGCCGGCGCCAAAGCGAACGAAGGGTCGACTGCTATCGCCTGGTTTTCCATAAACTTGGCCAATCGATGCGGTGACGGGCATCGCGAAGAACTTGTTGCTGCCATCCTTGCCGGTGATGAAGTCGAAGTCGGCTTTGATCTTCCAGTTGTCGGCTTGCTTGGAGAAGTCGTCGAAAGAAAGTCCCACGACGATGATGTCTGAACCAAAGATGTCCCGAATCTCGCTGTTGGTCGGAAAGTAGACGCCACTGCGAATCCCAATATTCGTGCCCTTTCCGGTATCGCCTTCGCGCGCGCTCGCCATCGCCGAAACGCCTATCGCCAGGATGCAAAAACTCAATTCCAAGGTTCTTCTAATCGTCATTCCATGCCCTCACTTTCCCAACTTCGGGGATGGAGCGACGATACCTCACTCGCCCTCGAACACATAGCCCTGGGCGAGCGCGCGCAGGTTGGCAACAAGTCCGTCGACGGCGGCATCCAAGATTGCTTTGCCCTTTTCGGGAGTCGCCAAAGTCGCATATCCCAAGGAACCCTCCTCGGAAATTTCATCGAAGTGGTGGACCATTCCCAAGACGGCGGGCACGGGTTGGAGCCCGTCGTCCCGAAGCTTTTCCGTGCGAACCAAGTCGGGTCGAAGATACATCACCATGCTTGCTTCCGCTTCACACGCATGCCGCATCGTTTTGGCGGGTCCGACCAGCCGATCGGACACCGCCTTTTCGGCAAAAGTGTAGTAGTTTGCATGGCCAAACTGGGAGTTGGGGTACCGCGCTTTCAGCTGTCGCATGGCAACTCCATTGGGTTCCGCATTGCCGCCATGGCCATTGACCAGGAAGAACTTCCTGAAGCCATGGGGCAGCAGCGATTCCACGATGTCGCGGATCGCCCCCATGTAGACATCGAAGCCCGCGCTAAGGGTTCCGGAGAACTTGAGGTGGTGGCCGCTTGCCCCGAGCCACAAAGTCGGAGTCAAGAGGACCTCTTCGACCAACCTTGCTTCGGCCGCTTCCGCAACCGCAGTCGCTAGCAGGGTATCCGTCATGAGGGGCAGATGCGGTCCGTGCTGTTCCAAGGATCCGGTTGGAATGACGACCACGATGTCGCGCGCCAGGACATCGACGTCTTTCCACGTCAAGTGGGCCAACTTCATATCGGCAGTATGCCACTGCGAGATTGCGCAAAACCTACTAAGCCTGGGGGTTTAGGTTTCGGATAAGGCTCTTGACCGTTGC
>JADZBW010000362.1 GCA_020851885.1 Fimbriimonadaceae bacterium
TAGCCCCCCGCGTCCCATTCCTCTTGGGAAACATCTGGAAGGGAATCGTGGATGATTCGGACCGCTCCGCTGGGATCGATGAGCAGAGAAACGGTGCGCCCCTCCGCGTCGAATTCAATTCCGCCTCCCTCCGATTTACCGTCGGCATAGAACCCAATCTGCCATTCGCCGGAGGTGGAGTCCGTCTTTTCGATCCTAAAGGCGGAGCCGGTCACGCCTTCGGGAAGCGTGATCCCGCGTTCTTCCGAGGTGTCCCCGGTGTCGACGTCCGTTCGCTCGACGATCAGGCGTCCCGTGCCGTCCTCGAACCGAATGGATCGAGCCTGCCCATCGCCGATGGAACGAGTCCGGGTCTCCATCAAGAGGTTTCGGGCCTCCGGGAAGAATTGGCGGACCGCCCGACTCCTCCTTTCGCTCACGAGGTTCGGCATGATGGCAGCCGCAAACATCGCCAAGATCGTGATCACCACGGTCAGTTCGATGAGCGTGAAGCCGTGCTTATTGTGCTTCGTTGATATTCTCGCCAATGTCGCTATTGTCGCCGTCGCCGCCGGACACGCCATCCGCTCCGTAGGAGATGATCGTAAAGTCTTCGCTGTCGCTGCTCACGACATAGTCGTATTCGTTGCCCCAAGGATCGGTCGGAAGCTCCTTGTCCAAGTAGGGACCGTGCCACCCATCGGCGCCTTCGGATGGCCTAACGCGCAAATCCTGGAGGCTCTCGGGGAAAGACCCGGTGTCCGTCTTGTAGAGCTGCACCTGCGCGCGTAGCGTTGAAATGTCCGACGCCGCCTTTGCCCGCTTGGCGTCACCAGTTCGGGTCACGACTCTGGGCACCACGAGGGCGGCCAGGATCGCGAGGATGAGAATGACGACGACGAGCTCGATCAATGTGAAGCCGCGTCGGATGCGAGAGTGCCCTTGGAGTCGTTTCATCGATTTCCACCTATCTGCTGTTTGATTGCCTGTAATTTCATTTATCTTCCTGGCTCCGCTGGGCAGAAACCCATCGCAACCCGTACCTTTCAATCCTTCTATTTCACCGCCGCCTGCGCCTCGAAGATCGGCAGAAGGACGCTCAAGACGACGAACCCGACGAACGTGCCCATCACCAAGACGATCACCGGTTCCACCATTGCGGTCAAGCGGCGCATACCGTTGTCGACTTCGAAGTCGAGACTTTCGGAAACGCGTCCGAGCATCTTGGGTAGGTCGCCGGTCTCTTCACCGATCGCGACCATGTGAGTGAGGACGGGCGGGAAGTCTCCGGCGTCTCGCATCGCATCGGCAATGGGCCGCCCTTCACGAACTTCCTGTTCCACCTGCTGGCTGCTTCGCATGAAGACTCGATTGCCGCTGGAGAGGCCGGCGATTCGAATCGCCTCGAGAATCGGAACCCCACCATAGACTAGCGTTCCAAGGACGCGGGAAAAGCGGGAAACGGTGGCTTTTCGGATGACCGAGCCGGCGACCGGCATTCTGAAGATCATCCGGTCCTTTGCCAAAGCGCCTGCCTCCGTTTTCACCCAAGTTCGGAAAAGGAAGATGCCTCCCACAATCACGCCGATGATGAGCATCCAATTGGCGGTAATGAAATCGGTGGTGCCAAGAAGCATTTTGGTCGTAACCGGCAACTCGGTTCCCAGTCCCTTGAAGACGGGGGACAGTCTCGGCATGACGAAGGTGATCAGGAAGATGACGACGCTTACCGCGGTAAAGGTCAAGACGCCAGGGTAGATCATCGCAGAGATGATCTGGCTCCTACGGGTCACTTCTTTTTCTTGAAAATCGGCAAGGCGCGCCGCCACTTCGGCAAACTGGCCGCTGGCCTCGCCCGCGCGCAATGTCTGGGTGAAGATCGCGGGAAAGAGCTTGGGGTGCTTGGCGAGTGCCTCACTGACCGGGGAGCCTTTGCGGACTTGGTCGAGGGCATCCTCGGCGACTTCCGTCAGGTAAGCGCTTTCCGACTGCTCGGCCACCACTTGAAGCACTCGGTCCAAGGGAAGACCGGCGGCCGCGAGGTCGGCCATGCGGCGGGTGAACAGGGCCAGATCGCCCTTGCCGACGCTCTTGCTTTGGCCCAATCCACGGGACTCGCGCTTGGTCGCGGCTTCCTTGATCTCGAGGACGAATCGACCGTCCGCCGCAACCGTTGCGATCGCCGCTTCCCTCGAGGCAGCATCGACAAATCCGATCTTCTTTCGACCGGACGGTTCGAGCGCGGTGTAGGAAAAGGTAGTCATTGCGATATCGAGTAGCGGTTTGCGAATTTCGAGCTTTTCGGGGCCGAAACTCGCCCTATCTCATACATCGAGATCCAAAGTATCACGAGAAGTCCTCTCGCTGGCACGTTCGCATGACCTCTTCGGCCGTCGTACGGCCTTGAAGGACCATGAGTTTGCCTTCCATCAGCAGCGTGCGCATTCCCTGATTGCGGATCGCATGGCCTTTCATGACGCTCGCTGAAGCGCGATCCACGGTTAAGCGCTTGATATCGTCATCGACGAAGAAAAGCTCATAGAGTCCTTGTCGCCCGCGGTGCCCGGTGCCTTGGCACTTGTCGCAACCCCGGCCCTTCTTGAAGGTGTCCTTGGGGAGTCCAGCGAGTTCCTCATCGGTAAAGCCGATCGCCATCAGGGCTTCATGGGAAGGCTGATAGGTTTCAATGCAGTTCTGACAGATTCGGCGGACCAACCGTTGGGCGATGACGCCAATGAGAGACGAGGCAGCCAGGTAGGGTTCGACCCCCATGTCGAGCAAACGAGTCACCGCACCGGGAGCATCGTTGGTATGGAGAGTCGAGAAGACCAAGTGTCCCGTGAGCGAGGCGTGGATAGCGATTTCAGCGGTTTCATGGTCGCGGATTTCACCGACCATGATGACGTCGGGGTCTTGACGGAGGAAGGAGCGCAAACCGGAGGCAAAGGTCAATCCGATATTCGGGCGGACCTGCACTTGGCTGATCCCCGCGACTTGATACTCGACTGGATCTTCGATGGTGAGGATGTTGGTGGTCGGGGACCAAATCTCTTGGAGGGCTGCGTAGAGCGAGGTGGATTTTCCAGAACCGGTGGGACCGGTGGCAAGGATGATTCCGTAGGGCTGATGGATCAGCTTTCGGAACTTCTCCAGCGTCTCCGGCGGCATTCCCAACTCCTGCAGGCCGAGAAGCGCGGTGCCCTTGTCGAGCAATCGCATGACCGCCCGCTCGCCATAGACGGTCGGAATAATGGAAACACGGACGTCGATCTGGCGTCCCGCGATTGTGATGCGGATGCGACCGTCCTGAGGCAGACGACGCTCGGCAATGTTCATTTCGCCGAGAATCTTCAGACGGCTGACAATGGCCGCGTGCATTCGCTTCGGCGGCTTCATCATGTCGGTCAACATGCCGTCGATGCGGTATCGGACTTTGCCGTCCTTCTCGTATGGCTCGATGTGAATGTCCGCGGCGCTGTCCCTCACCGCTTGGGCGAAAA
>JADZBW010000363.1 GCA_020851885.1 Fimbriimonadaceae bacterium
ATGCCCAGAATCATGATTAAGAACGTTGCGAGGAAGTCTTCATTCTCTTTGCCCGACCGAAACGCATAGTCCGCTTGGTTGTTCAAGCTGATTCGGCCTTCTTTGACCACGGATCGGATGTATTGGCCCAGCACCAGCCTGTTCGTGCGCTCCTTACGCGTCACCGAGCCATCGATCGGTTGGATCGTCAGCCAGCCATCCTTGGTTACCGATTCCATGTCATAGCTTGGCAGGATCGCCAAGAAGCTGCTGGGTTTCGAACCGACTTGGGCAACCGGTCCCAATCCGAGGAACATCATGTCGGTAGGGCAGGCGACGACGTTGAGCTTCTTGATGCGCACCGTTTCAAACACCGCATCGGTTGCCGTGAAGGAAAGCAACTCATTCTTCTCCGGGTTCAGGAGAATCGACATAAGGGCGGGATCGACCACGAGGTTTGGTTGTCCGCCGTTGGATCTGGCGCTCGTAAACGCGTCTTGAAGGGTGTCATTGAGGAGCTTGCTGGTCCCCGAGAAGACAATCTCTTCTTCATCCCCGCCGGCTTTCTTTGCGGCCTCCCAAGGCGAACCTTGGAGTTCGTTTTCCCAGCCGATGTTCTCGCTACCCGTTCCCATCGTGCGACCTCTCGTGTCCGCAACGACGATTCGAACGGCGACTCCCCGCCCTTCGTTGGGGCGATAGATCCTCAACAACAGTTTGCCGAACTGGCGACTTGCGGGATCAGCCGAATTCTCCAAGTAGAATTGTTGGCCTGTGCGCTTGTCCCGCGCATTTCGGATGGCTCTCGCCCAAACCGCTTGTTCCTTCAAAAAGGATTGGATCAGGGGCTTCAGGTTCACTGGCATCGGACGCTGCATCCGATTCGGCTGGGTCGAGAAGACCGCGTTTCGGGCACGGGGGATCGAGGCGAGAAGCTCCGGCGTCAACAGAGGGCAAATGCGCCGAATCAACCGGTAGGCCGGTGCCTGCGCATTCAGCTTCTGCTGGTCTTGCCAATTGCTCCCGGCCGAACCGGCCTGCATTCGTTCCTGGATCGAGTAGAGGCGGTCGACGGTGAGTTGGGCGTTGCGGTCACTGAGTTCGCCATCCTCGACGTTCTGCTTGCGCATCTTCTCGAACGAGGCCCTAATCTTCTCGGCCAGCTTGGCTTGTTCCGCGGCAATTTCCTCCCGGCGCATCGCGTCCGTTCGTATCAGCCGGAATCCGCCGTCCTGTGGCTCCCATCCCGCATGGAGCGTCTCTGCAATCTTGTCCATCAAGGCACGCACCGTGACGCCTTTCACCTTGATGATCAAGAAGTCATTCTGAGTCGCGGGCATCGCCTCCAATGGAAAACCGATTTGCCGCGACAGTTCGGCGATCGCCGCCGGCGCGGGAGCTGCTCTCACCTCCGCGTTGACGACTTTTTCCGTCCCCTGGGTGGCCATCGCCAAGGAGAATAGAACTGAAAGTAACATGCTCTTAACGCCCCCGTTTAGTGTAGCGACCTTGCAGCAAGATCGGTAGGACTTGCTCGAAAATAGGCTCCTTGGCCTGGTATATTGAACCTAGAAGAACGCTTCCTTGCTCCCGAAAATTACTTTCGCCGCGCGAGGTGGCGAATTTGTTTCGGAGGCGAGTTTGAACAGTTTCAACGCGAAGTCGACCCTTGCCAGCGGCGGGAAGTCCTACACCATCTACAAGATAAAGGACCTGCCAGGCGTGTCCCGACTCCCCTACTCTTTGCGCATTCTCCTGGAGAATCTTCTGCGAACCGAAGGGCAGGGATCGGTCGTCGAGGGTGACATCGAGAACCTCCTGAATTGGACTCCCAAGGCAGACCCCAAGGATGAGATCGCCTTCACCCCCGCCCGTGTCCTGCTTCAAGATTTCACCGGCGTTCCGTGCGTGGTAGACCTCGCCGCCATGCGCGACGCGATGAGCGCCCTGGGTGGAGACCCCAACAAGATCAACCCCCTTCAGCCGGTTGAGCTGGTCATCGACCACTCGGTTCAGGTGGACGCCTACGGCAGCGAAGCCGCCTTGCTCATCAATCGCGACCTGGAGTTTGAGCGAAACGAAGAGCGGTACCGCTTCCTCAAGTGGGGTCAAAGCGCCCTGGAGAATTTCAAGGCCGTACCTCCCAACACCGGCATTTGCCACCAGGTCAACCTGGAATTCCTGGCCCGCGCCGTCTTCGTGAACGAAAAGACCGGCGAAGCCTATCCAGACACCCTGGTCGGAACCGACAGCCACACCACCATGGTCAACGGTCTCGGTGTCCTCGGTTGGGGCGTTGGCGGCATCGAAGCCGAGGCGGCCATGTTGGGCCAGCCGGTTTCCATGCTCATTCCCCAAGTCGTGGGCTTTAAGCTGACCGGCAAGCTGAGAGAAGGCGCTACGGCGACTGATCTTGTGTTGCGGGTGACGGAAATGCTCCGCAAGAAGGGTGTCGTTGGCAAGTTCGTCGAGTACTTCGGCGCGGGCGCTTTGGCCCTTCCGTTGGCGGATCGTGCCACCCTGGCCAACATGGCGCCCGAGTACGGCGCGACCTGCGGCATCTTCCCGATCGATGAGATAACGCTACGTTATTTGCGACTGACCGGTCGACCGGAATGGCAAGTCCAACTTGTTGAGGATTACACCAAGGAACAGGGCCTGTTCGCAACGCCGGACGCGCCTGCTGCCGAGTACAGCGACACTTTGGAACTGGATCTCGACACCGTCGAGCCCAGCGTGGCGGGGCCAAAGCGTCCCCAGGATCGCGTCCTTCTCGGCAAGGCCCGGGAATCGCTCCATGCGGCCTTTCCGCACTTGGGCGCCGGTGGCGGCGCAGCTGTTGCCACGAGACCCGCCGAGCTTACGAACGGCAGCGTGGTGATCGCGGCGATCACCTCTTGTACCAACACCTCCAATCCCAGCGTCATGGTTGCGGCGGGGCTTCTTGCCCGCAAGGCAGTTGCCCGTGGTCTTCAGCCCAAAGAGTGGGTCAAAACCTCGATGGCTCCCGGCTCCAAGGTCGTGACCGAATACCTCGAAAAGAGCGGCCTTCTCGATGACCTGAACCAGATCGGCTTCAACGTGGTCGGCTATGGCTGCACCACTTGCATCGGAAATTCTGGCCCTCTCCCCGAATGGGTCAGTCAGAAAGTCCAAGAAAACGATCTCGTCGTTTGCAGCGTCCTCAGCGGCAACCGCAACTTCGAGGGTCGCATCCAGCAGGATATCAAGGCCAATTACCTGATGTCGCCGCCCCTCGTGGTTGCTTTCGCTCTTGCGGGAACGCTTGAACTGGATCTCGCGAACGACGCAGTTGGCAAAGACCGCGACGGGAACGACGTGTTCCTGCGCGATATCTGGCCAACCCAAGCGGAAGTCGCCAGCGTCATCGAATCAAGCATCGACCGCGCCCTCTTCGAGCGCTCCTATGCCGACGTCTTCAAAGGCGATGAGAAATGGGCAGCGATCGACGCACCGTCCGGGGACCGATTCGCTTGGGATGCCTCCTCGACCTACATCAAGAACCCGCCTTACTTCGCCGGGATGCCCGCGACTGCTCCCGAGAGAGTCGCTGATCTGAGTGGGCTTCGGGCCTTGGCGGTGTTGGGCGACAGCATCACCACCGATCACATTTCCCCCGCCGGATCCATCAAGCTCAATTCGCCCGCCGGCCAGTACCTGGTGAGCCGCGGCGTCGATCCCAAGATGTTCAACTCCTATGGGGCTCGTCGAGGTCATGACGAGGTCATGGTTCGGGGCACGTTCGCCAATGTCCGCCTTCGCAACCAACTGGCTCCCGGAACGGAAGGGGGCTTCACGACTTACCTACCCAACGGAGAAGTGACGACCATCTACGATGCTTCCGTGTTGTACAAAGCTGCCAGCATTCCGTTGATGGTCATCGCGGGCAAGGAATACGGCTCCGGGTCCAGTCGAGACTGGGCGGCCAAGGGCACCAATTTACTGGGCGTCAAGGTTGTCCTTGCCGAGAGCTTCGAGCGCATCCATCGGTCCAACTTGGTAGGGATGGGAATCTTGCCGCTCGAGTTTGTGAACGGCGAAAACAAGGACACCCACGGCTTGACCGGTCATGAGACGTTCGAGGTCGTCGGCTTCGCGGACGCGCTTGCCTCGGGATTCGCCAATGGCAAGTTCCTCAAAGTCAAAGCCGACGGGAAAGAGTTCCAAGTGAAGGTTCGAATCGATACCCCGCAAGAGGAGCTCTACTACCGAAACGGCGGCATCCTGCAATACGTGCTTCGCCAACTGGTGAACTCCTAACCGAGCCAGAAGTTGAACGCAGAAAGAGGGACGCCCGAGTCATCGGAGGTCCCTCTTTTCCGGAGTCTAGATCGCCTTTATTTGAGCGCGGAAGCGTTCTTGGTGTTTTCCCACGGGAATGCCGGGTGGCCGAAGTGGCCGTTCTTGGCGGTGGGCACATACTTCACGCTCAACAATCCGAGATGATCGATAATCCCTTTTGGTGAGAGATCGAAGGCCTTACGAACTCTTTCGGCGATCAGATGTGGATCGATCGTGCTCGTTCCAAAAGTCTCCACATTGATGGCAACCGGCTGCGCAACGCCGATCGCATAGGCGAATTGAACGACGCATCGCTGGGCAAGCTCGGCGGCAACGATGTTCTTTGCCACATAGCGAGCCATATAGGCTGCCGAACGATCCACTTTGGTGGGGTCCTTGCCGCTGAATGCTCCGCCGCCATGGGGAGCCATGCCGCCGTAGGTGTCGACGATGATTTTCCTACCCGTAACACCGGTATCGCCCTGGGGTCCACCGATGATGAACTGGCCAGTTGGATTGATATGATAGGTAATCGGACCGTCGATGTACTGTCCATAGGACGTCAAAACCGGATCGATGATCCTCGTGCGCACGATTTCCGCGACGGCTTCCTGATTCAGGGTCGGGGAATGTTGCTGGGAGAGGACGACGGTGTCGATCCTCTTCGGCATGTTGTTTTCATCGTATTCCACCGAAACTTGGCTCTTGGCGTCGGGGCGAAGTCCAAGATTGGGGTGCTTGCGGCGAATCTCGGAGGACTGCTGGGTTAGCGCGTGAGCGATCGAGATGGGCAGCGGCATGAGCTCTGGGGTCTCACGAGAGGCATAGCCGAACATCATGCCCTGGTCGCCGGCGCCGCCGGTATCGACACCCATCGCGATATCGCTCGACTGCTCTTGGATCGCGACGAGGACGCCACAGGTGCTGCCGTCGAAGCCATAGTCGGTGTCGGTATAACCTGCTGCCGTAATGGTGTCGCGGACGGTCTTCGCCACATCGACATAGCCGTCGGTCGTGACCTCGCCCGCCACAACGGCCACGCCACGCGTCAGCAACGTTTCGACGGCGACACGCGACTTCTGGTCTTGTTCAAGAAATGCATCGAGGAGGGCATCGGAAATCTGGTCGGCCAGCTTATCGGGATGGCCCTCGCTCACACTTTCGGAAGTAAAAATCTTCATCGGTCCGGGCAGAGAGGATACCCCCCATCAGGGTTGGGGACTAGGGGACTATTGCCAGGTTCCTTAACCTAAGGGTTCTACATACGGGTAGCTACCGAGTATCACGCTCTCCAGGGCATACTCCTTCAAGGTCTCCAATGCCATTTGAAGCGGCTTGTCGGACCGGTGACCGGCGCAATCGCAATAGAAGATGTACTCGAACGTGGCGCGCTGGGCCGGGCGGGACTCGATCATCATCAGATTGACGCCCTCGGTTTCGAATGCCCCCAAAGCTCGATAGAGCTCTCCCGGGCGGTTCCGAAGGTTGAACATCATGGATGTCTTGTCCGCCCCTGTCTTGGCGGGCTCGTTATAGCCTATTACCAAGAACCGAGTCCGGTTGCCCGGGTTGTCCTGCAGGTTGTCGACCAGGATTGGGATGCCAACGGTCTCGGCGGCCAGCCGATTGGCGATCGCCGCCCCCTGAGGATCTTCCAACGCTCGCTCCGCCGCCTTGGCCGTGGGAACCGACTCAATGATTTGAGCCTTGGGCAGGTTCGCCTTGAGCCAGCGACGGCATTGCTGGGCAGGCTGCGGTCCTGCATAGACCCGTTCGATCTCCTCCATCGAACCGGCAGTCGTCAGCAGGTGATGCTGAATCGGCACGTAGACCTCCGCGCAGATCTTCACATTCGTCTGCGGAAACATGTCCAACGTCTCCGGAACGACTCCGGCAACTGAGTTCTCGACGGGCACCACGCCGTAGTCTGCTTTGCCATGTTCGACGGCCCGAAACACATCGGCGATCGATTCTTCAGGGGTAAAGGTCGTGCTCGAGCCAAAGGTCTGAATCGCGGCCAAGTTCGTGAACGTGCCGGGCGGCCCCCAATAGGCGGCAACCAGCGGCTTCTCCGCCGCCCGAGCCGCACTGATAATCTCGCGGAAGATGCCGACCAACTGTCGCGATTGCAGCGGTCCGGGATTCGCTTGCTCCAATCGCTGATAGATCTGCCGCTCGCGCTCCGGGGTGAAGTAGGGCTTCTGGTCTCGCCCCTTGACCCTTCCGACTTCTTGCGCCAAGGCGGCACGTCGGTTTAGCAGGTCGATCAAATTCGCATCGATGGCGTCGATGTCTTCGCGGATTTCTTCTAAGGATCGGTTTTGATCTTCGCTCATAAGGCCCCTTGTTGCCGCAACGTCGAGGCAAGCGCTGGATGAGTCCTCATTATGGCTTTTTAACTTTGTGGGTCCGGAATACCCAGATTTCCTGTGAGTCAACGCTAAACTTCAAATCCAGCTAGGCATTTCTCTTGAACGATTTAGAGCAGGCAATCACGGAGTTCAATAAACAGCCGCTTCGCAACGCGGTGGACATCCTGATCGTGACCTACATCCTATACAGGTTGTTCATGCTGATTCGAGGATCACGAGCCTGGCGAATCGTCCTGGGGATCGCCGGATTCGTTTTGTTGCTGTTCATCAGCGGAAAACTTGAACTGCTCGCCCTAAATTGGCTGCTCGACAAAGCCACGATCCTTGGCCCCGTCGCCCTTGTCATCCTCTTTCTGCCCGAGCTTCGGCAAGCCATCGAGGGCTTGGGGCGATTGCGATTTGGAAAACTGCAAATCGCGCCAAAGTTCAACAATGCGGCGACCAAGACCGAGGCTCGGACGGTCGAGGAGATCGTCGCCGGCGTTGCCGAGTTGGCTTCCGAAAGCACTGGCGCATTGATCGTCATCGAACGTGGCGCGCCGCTGGACGAGATCGCGGGCAATGGAGTGATGGTCAACGCCACCGTCAGCGCCCCCCTGCTTGGCTCGATCTTCTACGAAGGCAACCCCTTGCACGATGGAGCCGCGATCATCCGGGGCGACAAGATCATCGCCGCCGCCTGCCGCTTGCCGCTCAGCGACTCCAACCGGCTCAGCCAAAACGTACATATGCGGCACCGCGCGGGCTTAGGCGTCTCGGAGCAGTTGGACTGCATTGCGATCATCGTCAGTGAAGAAAGGGGGACCATCAGCTATGCCAAGGAGGGAAGGCTCAGGAAGCTAACCAATGCCCACGAGCTTCGGGACTTTCTCAATCGAGAGTTGCGCGGCGAAGGACTCGGGCAGGCCACCGATCGGACGCGGCGCCGCATCATCCGTCGAGGAGGGGAGGCCTAGTTGTTTGACTTCAAGAGAATCAATTTCCCCATCCTTCTTCTGAGCTTCGCTTTGGCCGTCCTGCTCTGGATGCACGTCAAGACGCCGCCGGACGGCAGCATTGCCGGCACCTTTTCCTTCAGCGTCGAGTTGCGCTCCCGAAACATGCCGGCCGGCTATGTCGTCGTCGGGAACCTCCCTTCGCGAGTGACCTTCACCGCCTTCGGCAAGCCTGAGGAGCAGCGCAAGATCAACCCATCGAACCTGTCCGCATTTGTGGACCTCTCCGAACAACCGAAGGACGGCCGGTACCTGGTGCGACTGGAGTCCACCAACGATTACAACGTCCAGTGGCAACCCACCAACCTGCGCATCCCGATTCTGCTCGAAAAGCAGGTCTCAAGATCGATCCCCATCGAGGTGGAGCCGGTCGGCAACTTCAAGCTGGAGAATTACCGATACGACGGTGCGACAAGCGATCCGAATACCGTGACCATCACCGGTGCGCAAAGCATCGTCGAACGGGTTCGGCGAGCCCGAGCATACTTGAGCCTCACCGCCGTCGAAATCGATAGCGAGCAGCGGGCACGC
>JADZBW010000364.1 GCA_020851885.1 Fimbriimonadaceae bacterium
ACGATTGAAGGAACCTGGGGAGCGGCCCGATTCGCCGATTGTGGATCTGACCTGCCCGTGGTGCTTTGATTTCGTTTTAGCCAAGGGCGTCGCCGATGAGGTCGACGCCCTTGGCCACAAGCCCCTGCTCCAAAATCCGCCTTTTCTAACAAAGGAGCCCAGCTTTCGCGGACATTGGGTTGAATTATCGACAGATTCTCAAGAGCCTCAAACTGCCATGCGTCATGAACCCGTCCATGCTCCGAGGGACTTGCATGCAAATCTGTTTGATTGCCGCGCTTCTAACCGTTGGCTTGGGTCAAGACAAATCCGCTCAACCACCCATTGTTAGGGCCGTCCTAAACCGAAATGTCAGTCTAACGGCGCAGTTGCTGGACGCAAAGGCGAATCCCAACGCTCGGGAGATCCTAACAAGCAAGCCCAATGCTACCGAAGGCAATCCAGGAGGCGTGAAAAGCGCGGGTCGCACGGTGCTCGATATCGCCGTCGATCGGCAGTCTCTTCCTTTAGTCAAGCTTTTGTTGGATCACAAGGCCAACCCCAACGCTAGAAGTCCCTACAATTGGACGCCGTTGATGACGGCATGCCAAAGAAGCAACGTGGATATCGTGCGACTGTTACTTCGCATGGGAGCCAAACCCAATCTCAGGAATATCCACGGCGATACCGCCATCATTTTTGCCGCCAACTTGGATCGTTTCAATATCGTCGAAGCGCTTGTCGACGCGGGTGCGAATCTCAACGGAGGATTTGGCCAATCGGCCCTGGACATTGCCGCTCAAAGTGGCGCCAAAGCCACCGTCAAGTTCCTGCTTCAGGCGGGAGCCGATCCAAATTTCACACGCCCCGGCTACTTGACACCCCTTGAATACTCTTATCAATCCGATGACTCAGAGATCACGAATCTGATTAGGCGAGCGGGCGGCAAAGGCCGGACAAAGGCGGAACTCGACAAACTCCAAGCCGCTGATGACACCCTTCGTTCAAAGCAATCAAGTTCAGCGGACACAGAGAAGACCGGCAATACAAATAGCGGCGCTATGGTGACGGCAGAGGACTTGAAAGTCATCGAGTGCGCGATTGTCGACATGGCAACGTACTCGGGCAAGGAGTTCGAGCTGTCCTACTTCTCGAAGGCGACCAAGATGATCCTACTTGACTCCACCGCCGGCGTCGTCAATGAGTTCACTGAAAATCAGATGAACGCGGAACTTGATGAGAGAAAGGCCAACGACATCGACCTGACGATGCGCAAGGACCTCATTCGCAGGAACACCGGGCCGACTTCGCTCGCCAAGAGCGACATCACAAATCCCCGAATCAAACTGAAGCCAAAGAAATCGGTTGCCCGCGGATTCGGCGCCTTCGACTTCGAAAAGTCAGACGCCCGTGGCTATGCTTCGGTCTACCTGCCCGGATATTCCTCAGATGGGTCTCGCGCCGTCCTTCGATTTTGGTTCGGACCGACGCCGCATGGGGCCGCAGGAACCTACCTGCTTGAAAAGAAGAACGGGAGATGGCGGGTTGTCTGGCGCGACTTCGCCCATTACGCCTAGTCAGCCGTTACTACGCGTACCGATGATCGGCCCAATCTGTATGGAAGATTCTGGATGCTCCCACGCCGCCAATGGGAGCATCCAAGTGATCATTCGACCCCAACCCTGGCAAACCAACTCCTCCTCTTAGGATCGTTAGCTTGCTTGACCGCATGGAGGTTTGGTCCGGCAAGCCGGCCAGACGCTGCGGCAGAACGCCTGATCGACCACCGATCGGGGTAGGGACATCGGACTACGGCGAACCAGGGCGTGAGCCGGACCGCTCAGACCATCTGCCATAATGCTTCCTTGACAATTCAATCCCTTGGTTAGGGAAGGAAAAAACAATGAGCCAACCTTACGAACAGTCCTACCTCTATCGTCTCCGCCATTCGGCAGCGCACCTGATGGCTCAGGCCGTCACCGAACTCTATCCTGGCGCAAAGCTCTCCATCGGGCCCCCCATCGAGAACGGGTTCTATTATGATATCGACTTCCCAGAGTCTCTAAAAGAAGAGGATCTACCGAGGATCGAGCAGAAGATGAAAGAGCTCTCCAAGTTGGATCAGCGAATTCAACGGTCTGAGGTGAGTCGGGACGAAGCCAAGAACTTGATCTTGGATGACTCTATCCCCAGTATGGGGTCCACAGTTGCCGAATACAAGCTTCAACTGCTGGATGCCATCCCCGAGGGTGAGACGATCAGCTTCTACGACCAGCAGCGAACGGACCGCGACGGCAAGCTTCACCGGTTCTTGGATCTCTGTCGTGGCCCTCATGTGGATACGACCAAGGAGATTAAACACTTCAAGTTGATGAACCTGGCCGGCGCTTACTGGCGCGGCGAGGTGAAGAACAAGCAGCTCACGAGAATCTACGGGACGGCGTTTGAGTCGGCGGAGGAACTCGAGGCTTATCTTCACATGCTCGAAGAAGCCAAGAAGCGCGATCACCGCCTCTTGGGCAAGGAACTTGGCCTCTTCATGTTCAGCCCTCGAGTTGGAACGGGCCTTCCCCTTTGGCTGCCAAAGGGAGCGACGCTTCGAATGGTCATGACCGACTTCCTTCAAAAAGAACAGGTCAAGCGCGGATACGATCCGGTTGTGACGCCCCACATTGCGAGCATCAAGCTCTATGAGAAGAGCGGACACATCATCAACTACCGGGACAAGATGTTCCCGTTCATGGAAGACCAGGAGGGTGACAAGGACACTTACATCCTCAAGCCAATGAACTGTCCGTTCCACATCGAGATCTACCAATCCCAGATGCGGAGTTACCGCGATTTGCCGGTTCGGTACGCCGAGTTCGGAACGGTGCATCGCTATGAGCAGTCTGGCGAAGTCACGGGCATCCTGCGCGCCCGTGGGTTTACCCAAGACGACGCCCACCTGTTCGTGACGCCCGAGCAACTTCAGGATGAGTTCATTGGGGTCGTTGAGTTAATGCAGACCGTCCTAAAGAAATTGGGCTTGTCCGACTATCGGGTTCGCGTCGGCACGAAAGATCCGGCGGGAGACAAATACGTCGGGCATGACGACAACTGGGTCGCGGCCACGAACGCCATCACTGATGCCTGCGATAAACTTGGCCTGGATTATGAGATCTCGCCCGGCGACGCCGCCTTCTATGGTCCCAAGCTCGATCTGATCATCAAAGATGCGCTCGGTCGGGAATGGCAGATGGGAACCGTTCAAGTCGACTATAACCTGCCCGAACGGTTTGAGCTCGAGTACATTGGCGAGGACAGCAAACCCCACCGGCCGGTCATGATTCATCGTGCTCCGTTTGGATCGCTGGAGCGAATGATCGGATTGCTGACCGAACAATACACCGGCGCCTTCCCGTTCTGGCTGTCGCCAGTGCAGATCACGATCCTCGCGATTGCCGATCGGCATAACGAAGCTGCGTTTGCCATGGCGACGAAGCTGAGAGAAGAGATCTACGATTCCCGAAATCTTCGGGTAACGGTGGACGACCGTCGCGAGACACTTGGGAAAAAGATCCGCGAGGCCCAGCTCCACAAGACTCCCTATATGCTGATTCTGGGAGACCGGGGTCTTGAAGAAGGCACGATTGGCGTGCGTTCACGCGAAGACGGCGACCTTGGCGAAATGACGGTCGCGTCGTTTCTATCGGCGCTCAAAAATTAGGAGAGTCAAACATCAAGAAAGCAGGTCTGGACAAGTGTCCTAGACCTGCTTTGAACTTGGAAATCGGATGATTTCGAGTCTATTTTCGACTCATTGGATCGCCACCAGGTCTTTCCGGCGGCTTGGGGGGATTCGGATCATTAGGGGGCAAACCCTTGTTGATCTTTGCCATCTCATCTGCATTGGAAACGCCATCATCGCCGCCGGAGCATCCGCTTAGCGCAAAAGCCCCGAGGACCAATGAGGCGGTGATCGCCAAAATTGAGAGTCTTTTCATTCCTAGAATTGTTCCAAGAAAGGGCTGCCGCTTGGCAACCCTTTCATAGAGAGTCAGCCTACTTCTCAGGTACCCAGTATGGATAGTAAGTGGTGTAGGTCGTGTTGTGAATGGCCCAAGTTTCGCCAGCGGGAAGAGCAACGCATCGCTCTGCTTGCGAGAACTTCATGGCCTTGACGTGTCCGTCCGTGAAGGAGAACACAGCCGTACCCT
>JADZBW010000365.1 GCA_020851885.1 Fimbriimonadaceae bacterium
TCAGGGCGATTGATAAAACAACGTTTCGCATCATTCCTCCTGCGTTCCTGGGAATTATCGCAGATCGGTTCTTATCGACCTTTCCCTCCGACGGATCTACGAGAAGCCGACGAGTTCCTTGCACCCAGTTAGCAAAAAGGGCCGGATCGGCCAAAGGATCGATCCAGCCCTTTTTCTGCGCCACCTAGCGATTTTCGAGGGCAACGTAGTCCAGGTTTGCCGCGCCTTCGTAGATGCATTTCGGACGAATGAGGCGATTGTTGCGAAGCTGCTCCAGGGCATGGGCGCTCCAACCCGATACACGGGCGATGACGAAGATCGGCGTGTACAGGTCGATCGGAATGCCCAGCAGGTAGTAGGCATAGGCGGCCGGGAAGTCGACGTTGGGGTGAATGTTCTTTCGCTCCTCCATCGTCTTCTCCAGGATGTCGGCAATCTCGCCGAATCTGGTGTCGCCTTTCTCGATCCCCAGTTCCTTGGCAACCTTGGTGAGGTAGATCGCTCGGCTATCTCGCTTCTTATATTCGCGGTGGCCAAAGCCCATGATCTTCTTCTTTCCTTCGAGGGCATCATCGATCCAGGCTTGAGCCTTGTCCGGCGTGCCGATGTCGAGGAGCATCTTCATCGCCTCTTCGTTAGCGCCGCCATGGAGTGGACCGCGGAGCGTGCCGATGCCGGTGACGATGCCACTATAGAGGTCGCTCAGGGTTGCAACCGTCACTCGGCATGCGAAGGTGCTGGCATTGAAGCCATGCTCGGCATAAAGCGTCAAGGAGGCATCCATCACTTGGACGGTCTTCGCGGGAGGCTCCTGGCCAGTCATGAGGTACAGGAAGTTCTCCGCCGTATCGTGAGCTGGGTTTGGTTTGATCGGCTCCAAACCGTTTCGGATTCGGTGGCCATTGGCGACCATCGTTCCCGCCTTGGCGATGATGCGGACGGCTTTGCGGACGTTTGCCGCGTCGTCGGTCGAAGGCGCTTCGTAGTCGGGATCAAAGGGCGCCAGGGTGCTGAATGCCGATCGGATGGCATCCATCGGGTGAGTGTCCTTGGGCAAGGCCCTCAGAACGTCGTAAACCTGGCTGGGTACTTCGCGTTCGGCGGAAAGGACCGCCTTAAAGCTGGCGAGTTCGGCCGTCGTGGGGAGTTTGCCATAGATGAGGAGATATGCGGTTTCCTCGAAGCTCCCGTGCTCGGCTAAATCGTGAACGTCGTAGCCCCGATACTGGAGACTGCTACGATCGCTATCGATCTCGCTGATGGTGCTGATACCGGCAATGACGCCTTCTAGGCCAGGACTGTAATTCGGATATTTTTCGGTTAATGTGGCGCTCATGATGCTTCCTCGGAAGGTATGGCGGTGGAACTTGAGGGGAGTTTACCGCTATCGAATGACCTTGGTTTCTTTTGACGCCATCAATGAGAACAAACGACTTCGCGATGTCCTTGGAATTCCCGACCTATCCTCGATCAAGTCCCGGGCACGGGAAGCCGGCGACGGCATCTATCGACGCCGGACTCCGGGCTTACCAAGTTCAAGAAGCACTTTCAGCCAAGCCACTTCTGGTCTTTTTCATCATAGGATGCGTACTCGATCCGCTCATAGAGTTCGACGCGGGTTCGCATTTGATCGATCATGCCGGCCTGGGTGCCCTTACGGACCAACTCGCCATAGCACTCGTCCACCGCTTTGAGCATGACCCGAAAGGCGGTCATGGGGAAGATGACCATCTGGTAGCCAAGACTGGAAAATTTTGAGACCGGAATGATCGGAGTTTTCCCGAACTCGGTCATATTTGCCAGAAGGGGGCCGACGACTCCCTTTCGAAATTGGTCGAATTCCTCTTCACTCTGAAGACCCTCGGGGAAGATTGCATCGGCGCCCGCGTCGACATAGGCTTTGGCACGATCGATCGCCGCCGGTAGGCCTTCCACTCCTCGAGCATCGGTACGGGCGCAGATGATAAAGGCAGCATCGCGCTTGGAGTCCACCGCCGCGCGAAGTTTGCGAACCATCTCCTCACGCTCGATCACGGATTTACCATCCAAGTGACCGCATCGCTTGGGGGAAACCTGATCTTCCAGATGAATTCCCGCCAACCCAGCGCGCTCCATCTCGATGACGGTTCGCATCACGTTCAGGGACTCCCCGAATCCGGTATCCGCATCGGATAGCACCGGCAAGGGAGTCACAGCGGTGATGTAAGAAGCTTGTTGGGCGAATTCAGTTTGGGTGGCAAGGGCGATATCCGGGACGCCGAGGGTGCCGTTGGTCAGGCCCGCGCCCGTCAGATAGAGCGCCTTCGCCCCCGCGCTCGTTGCCGAAACGGCGGTAATTGCATTAAAGACGCCGGGCATCATCACCGTACCTTCGGACATGAGGCGCCGCAAGGTTGCACCAGGGTGTTCAACGGGAGGTTTCAGCACGTCGAAAGCGTACCTTGGGCTAGACTCGGGCAATGGATGAGTCCTCTTCGAATGATAAGCCTCCGGTTCAGAGCGACCTTGAGGGGGGCGATCCCGTTTACGAGCTGATGGCGGACAAGATTGGATTCGTCCCAAACGCCCGCCTGTCCGATAACGTCTATCAGGCCAAATTCATTGCCGTCGTCCTGGCGGTCATGGTTCCAATTGGCGCCCTCGTATTTGGAATCTTGGGCTTGGGTCCCTGGTGGATCGGCGCTGTGATTGGCGTCGTTTGCGGACTGCTGATTGGAGTGTTTCTTTCCGGGACGGTGCTCGCGATTCGGAATCTTAAGAGATAGCAATTAACCTCGACACCTGTATACTACAAGGGTGCCTGGAGCAGAAGTGATCGTTGGCGTCCTCGTCGGACTGGTGGTAGGAGCAATTGGCGTTTGGCTGCTTCAACGGGGTCGAATCTCGGGCTTGGATGCCGAGGTCAAGCGACTCCAAGACGCATTCCAAACCGCATCGACGAGCCAAGCTACGGCGGAAGCCAGAGCAGAGCGCATCCCCGAACTTGAAGAGCAGATTCGGCAAAAGGAGATGGCAATCGAGGGCTTTCGCGACGAACTGGAGCTGATTAAAGTCAAGTGTGTCGGCCTGGAAGGGGAAATGGCCTCGGAGAAGCGGAGCTTCGATGAGCGGAAGGCGGAATTGGAATCGACGCTCAAGCAGGCGGAGGAAACCCTCACCAATGCCTTCAAATCCTTGGCTTCGGAAGCGCTTGGAACCAGCAATAAACAGTTTCTCGAACTTGCCAAGGAGACTTTGGAGAAGTACCAGGAACAGGCCAAAGGCGATCTCGACAAGAAGCAGATCGCAATCGACAATGTGGTCAAGCCGCTTGCCGAATCTCTTCAGAAGTACGAGCAGAATCTGCAAAGACTTGACAGGGAGCAAACCGAGCGCGATGTGAAGACTGCTGAACAGATCCA
>JADZBW010000366.1 GCA_020851885.1 Fimbriimonadaceae bacterium
AAGAGTAGTCCCAATTCTCTTAGAGCAAAGGTCCTGGCAGGTTTTCCTACCAGGACCTTATTTTCTATGACATTTTGGCAAACTTCTCGCAATACAGAAACCGTCGGACTCGTTACCTGTCTAAATGGGTAACGGGAAACCCCGGAACGAATTTCAATGAAACTCTTCGCTGTTGGGCTACTAGCCATTGCTTGGGTCGTGTCGAGTGCACAACGAGACAACCCCGAGTTGGGTGCGCACCTGCCTTCCCAGGCCGCCGCTGATGTTCTGCGCGAGTTTGCCGGCACCGACGGCGCCTTCTTGGCCGCTGGCCTGGTGAAAGGCAGTTTTCAGAAGGATGATCTCTCGTCTCTCGTTCAATATCCCTCCGACGAGGTGGTCGTGATCACGATCACTGGATCCCAGGTTCGACAAGCATTCGAACGCTCCCTGTCCCTATTGCCCCAATCGAATACGAGCTTCCTGCAGATTTCCGGCTTCGAGGTCGTCTATTCCAAAGACAAGGTTCCCGGCCAGCGCGTGATCCAGGTACGGTGTAACGGAAATCCGCTCGAAGAGTCTAAGAACTATCAGATCGCGATGCCGTCATCGTTGGGCAGAGGCGGACTGGGGTATTTCAAAATATGGGACAAGGCCAAGATCACCAAGACGTTTCCCGACGCCACCATCGAGTCCGTACTCAAGGCCAAGCGCTACGTCGATTCATCGCCGCGCTGGGTTGTATCGGGTTCCTAAGCAGCTTCGCCCTGCAAGGCCCGGGAACCACGAAGTCCGACTTTTCTTTCGATAAGGCAAAGTCATGGGAGCACCTCGTCAAACAATGCTCCTTTGGCACGCGTCAACCTGGCAGCGATGGTTACGTCCAATGTCGCAGCTACCTGATCGAAGAGGTCAAGAAACACTGCGAAAACGTGCGTCGGCAGGATTTTCAACACACCTGGTCATCGACTGGCAAGTCCGTTTCCATGAGCAACATCATCGGCGAGCAAAACTGGAAAGACGCCAAAATCCGCGTTCTCCTGCTGGCGCACTGGGACACCCGCCCAACGTCCGACATGGACAACAATCCGGCAAACTCTCGAAAGCCCATCCTTGGCGCCAACGATGGCGCAAGCGGCGTCGCGGTTCTCCTGGAACTGATGAGAGTCATGAAGGGACGCCTGCCCAAGGATGTTGGAGTGATGTACCTCCTCACCGATGGCGAAGATCTCGGTCCCGATCTGGATGAGATGTTTCTTGGCGCGCGCGCGTTTATGAAAGACCTCCCCAAGCCCAAGCCGGATTACGGCATTTTGCTGGACATGATTGGCGACAAGGATCTGAAGGTGCCGATGGAGCCCAACAGTCTGCGGTACGCGGGAACGCTCGTTCGCGAGTTCTATCTCAACGCGGCAAGGGCCGGCCTGAAAAGCGCTTTCCCAATGACCTATGGTCCCGTGATCGAAGACGACCATATGCCCCTCAACGAGGGCGGAATCCCAACAATGGACTTGATCGACTTCGACTATGCGGCTTGGCACACTCAAGCCGACACCGTCGACAAGTGCTCCGCCGAGTCATTGGGCAAGATCGGGATCGCGCTGGAGTCGTGGCTCCTGAAATCCCCACCTTTCACCATTGCCAAAGACTGATTCGGCCGCCTTTCCCTGATAACTGAAACGCCCCCGGGCGTTACCGAGTATAAAACCAACATGTTGACGCCTTTCGACTGGCAGGAGGGAATCGGGAATCGGGCTCAGTACATTGAAGGCAAACTGAAACAGGGGGCACCCGTTTTGGCCGTCTCCCTGGACTCTGGCATCCTGATCTACAGTCGAAGACGACAGTCTCGCAAGATCTTCGAAATCTACGATCGACTTGCGTTCTCCGCCATTGGACAACACTCCGATATCGAGGCCTTGCGCAATGCCGCCGTGGAATTCGCCCACCAAGAAGGGTTCAATCGCAGCGAAGAGGATGTGACAATTCAGCGCGTCGTCACGGCGCTCAGTCAACCTGTCAAGAGCGCTTTCGGCGACTTCGCCGCCGCGCCGTTAGTCGTTCGATGCCTCTTTGCCGAAGTCAACGCCGCTCCCGAGGAAGACGCATTCTATGTACTGGACTACGACGGCGACTACATCCTTCACCATGGTTTTGCCCTCGTTACCGGCTCATCGGAAATGCCAATGGAAATCGTCGCCCAGCTTGAATCGATCAAGCCCAACGTCCAAATTCCCGCCGCTCGCAAAACACTGGCCGCCATTTGGGAATCCGCAGTCGCCGAAATGGAAGACCTGGATCCCAATCTGGTCGAAGAGTGCCTGTCTATCGAACGGTCTGATGAACGGGAAGATCGATTTCGCCTCATTTGAAGGGTTTTAGGATGGGCAAAACCTCGTCATGGCATTCAAGACGGCTGCCAATGTCGACGCTGATGCGCGCATTTCGATTACTCCGCGGCTAGTGCTTCAGATTTCATTTGGAATACAATGCGCGCATGAAACGAATTGCCACCCTCCTGCTCCTTTTGCTTTCGGCACTGCTGTTCGCCCAAGGTTGGAAGCCACTGGCTTCATCCGATGGCAAGTTCACGGTCCAGATTCCTGGCAAGCCGCAGGCGTCTTCGCGAACCGATCAAGATGGTGGATACTCGATCGTCACCAAGATGTGGGTTTCAGGCGTGGCGGACTCGAATTACGTAGTTTCCGTATCCTTTCTGCCAAGCAAGGTCCCACCCGACTTCACGAAGAACATGATGGATGGGATCAAAAGCGGTTTTATGAAGTCCACCTCGGCGACCGTCGTAAGCGATAAGCCGCAAGCCTACAACGGGGTCTCTGGCCGCCTGATCCGCTTCGAGATTCCGGGCAAGGCCAAAGGTGCGCTATGGGTCGCCGCCAAATCCGGCAAGGTCTACACCTTAACCCTTGCCAAGGGTAGCGGCGACTATGGCTCCGATTTGACAAAAATGTTTGGTTCGTTCAAGGTCCTCTAGGGACTGACATCCAAATTGTATTCGGCGAGCGGCAGCACCTTGCCCGATTGGGTCGACCAAAGGGTTGCCGCTCTCCCGAGTCCGTGCCGCGACGAAGTCACGATCTCCATTCGACCATCTCCGTCGAAATCGGCGATCGCCCGCAACCGACACCATTCCAACGGCTGTCCCGCCTTTGGGAAGGAGTAAGCCAAGGGGTAGACCCTCTCCTGACCTCGAGCCGTCCAGCGTAACAGCACGAGACTCCAATCTCCAACCTCTGCGAACCCGAAGCGAACAGACGGACGAGAAACGGCTTCAATGATCTCCTGCTCGGTTCCGTTACCCTCGAAGTCGCCGCGCCAGACTTGGGTGAGATAGGGTTGTGGCGCAGGAATGCCGCGGTTCCTGGCAAACTGGGAGACGATCGATAGGAACCGATCCCGATTCACCCCCACTTGCT
>JADZBW010000367.1 GCA_020851885.1 Fimbriimonadaceae bacterium
AAAACCAGTGCAGCAAGCATCGGCGTGATGTTATCAAGAACGGGTCCTGGGCGCAAATATCACGTAAGATGCACTCATGGTTCACCTCATCTGTCTCGTGGCGACCTATCCCGCCAGTCTCTCCGAGACTCCGGAATGGAAGGCATTCATGTCGATCTTGAACGCGAAATCACATTGGGCAGTGCTGGCATACAACAAGCAGGCGAACGGAAAGTCCTACCAATTCGGCGCAAGCAAATCGGGATTCAGATTTGGAGCCTCGAATCTTTTTCAGACAAGTTGGGATGGGAAGGCTGGCCTGGAGTTGGACCACAAGGCAAAGACCTGGCGCACCATCACCACGCTCGATAACGTCGACAGGTCCTTTGAAGACGGCAAGCCGTTCTTCCTGCGCGACACTTACGGAGACCTCTCCAAACTCACTTGGACCGATGCCAAAGGCAAAGTGGTGAAGGTGGGATGGAACAATCGCTATGTCGGTCGCGATGACGAATGGGAATCCACTCATTGGTTCGATGTCAAGACCCACTTGATGGTCGAGGTCTCCTTTTCCGGTTGAGGCATGGTTTCCTTACCGGGCTTTGAAGGCATGTACAACCTGTGGTGGTCATTCGACAAGACCGACCAAGTCCCATGGGACTTGAAGCCTCCCCCTGGATACAAGAAGCTCGGTTGAGTCTCCCTCATTGGCCAGACGACGACCCTGGTGGCAGGTACCCTATAGGCTCGACCATGTCATTGCTGGATGTTCCTATTGGGCTCAAGGCCCCCGAAATCGTCAACACCATCATCGAGATCCCGCGTGGGTCGACGAACAAGTACGAGGTGGATGCCAAAACGGGCGTCATCAAACTCGATCGGGTGCTCTATTCCCCGTTGTTCTATCCATTTGATTACGGCTACATCCCCCAGACCCACTATCTGGACGGCGACCCCCTCGATGTGCTCGTCTTGCTAAGCCACCCTACATTTCCCGGCTGTGTGATCGAGGCAAAGCCCATTGGAGTCTTGGAGATGAGCGACGACAAGGGATCGGATGAGAAGATCCTCTGCGTCTCCACCAAGGATCCCCGCTATGGCTATCGAGACACGATCGAACGCGTCAATCCGCACACGCTGAAGGAGATCACCCACTTCTTCGAGGTCTACAAGCACCTGGAGGATAAAGCGGTCGAAGTGAAAGAGTGGCGTGGTCCCGAGTTGGCGCTCGAACTGATTCAGAAATATCGCACGGATCGGTAGCCCGCCCACCACCTTCGCGTACCCAATGCGCACCCCTGTCAGTTGGCTCAGTCAGAGGTTCTTTGCCATCAAGCGATGGGGGATAGTGACTTCCTCAAACGGCTCGCCCTCGACGTTGTACTTCAGCCTCTCGTAGAAGGGAATCGCCGTGTCGCGGGCGCTGAGAATCATCCGCGAGTAACCACGGTCCCGGGCCAAGCGCTCGCTGAAGAGCACCAGTTCCGTTCCGATTCCCTTTCCCTGGCGCCCTTCCTCCACCGCTACTTGGCGCATCTTGATCTGATCGGCATCGATCGGCGTCAGGACAAGGCAGGCCACCAATTGGGCCAATGAAAACGCCGCAACGTGCAAGTCTCGCACTTCCTTCTCAAGCTCGTCGGGATCGAAATCGAGGCCCAACGGGATGCGGAGAATTCGCCGACGGAGGTCGATCGTCGACCAATATTCCGGCGAACCATGTCGAACCGTTCGAATCTTGAGCACGCCTTAGTCTAACGCTTTGCCTTTTTCGCCGGCGCCTTACGCTTCTTCGCGAACTTGCGCGTACTCGGCCCGGCCGCGCGTTTCTTGATCAGAAGTTCGTTGGCTTCTTCGGCGGAAATGGATGTCGGATCTTTGCCTCTTGGCAATGTGGCATTTGTTTCACCGTCCGTAACATACGGACCAAATCGGCCGCTCAGAACCTTGACTTCCCCGACCGCTCCTTCGAGCTTCCCGAAGACTTGGAGAGGCTCCGCTGCCGCCCGCGCCGTTCGCTGGAATTTCGGCTGTTTCAGGATTTCAACGGCTTCGTTCACCGACATCGAGAGTCCCGATCGCCAATCCTCGACATTGCGGATTTCGGATCCAGATTGAATGTAGGGGCCGTACTTGCCGATTCTAAACTCGATCGCTGCCGATGTCTCTGGATGCTTACCGATGGTCTTCGGCAGTTGGCAGAGCTGATCCAAATCGTCTTGAGTAAGAGTGCGGGGATCGGTGCCCGGAGGAAGGCTGACCCAAACGGGCTTGGCCTTGGCCTCGATCTCCTCTGGTGTTCGCTCCACCTCCAGGTAGAAACCCGCACGCTGCTTCAGCAAGAGCCGCCTGCCCGTCCGGGGATCGGTGCCGATCGATTCCGCGACCGGTGCCTTCTGAGCGAGGAGTTCAAGCGCCTTCTCGATCGTAAGGTCAGCGGGGGCGAGATCGTCGGGAACATTGGCGTACTTCTTGGAATCGCCATCTCCCAGTTGGAGAAAAGAGTCTCCATCCTTGCCATTACGCACCACAATCGGTTCCTTGGTGTCCGGATGCACGCCGACTTGATAGGCGGGATACGGCAGCGTCCTCTTGCGCTCGTCGACCGCAGCTTTGAGTCCGGGCTTCTCCGCCGTGCCGTCGAAAAAGTCCTTCAGATATTTCTTCGAACTGGTCTTGCCGTTGGAAATGTCGTCCAGCGCGTCGTCCATGTTGCGGGTGAAGTCGAGTTCCATGAACTCGGCAAAACCACCTTCCAGGACTTCCATCGTCAAGAACGCCTTGAAAGATGGGATCAACTGCTTACCGGCTTTGCGCACATAGCCGCGATCCACGATCACGCTGATGATCGATGCATACGTGCTGGGTCGACCGATTCCCTGCTTCTCAAGCTCTTTGATCAAGGTGGCGTCGGTGTATCGGGCGGGCGGTTTCGTCTCGTGCCCCAAGGCTCCAAGCTCCTTCAATTCGACCATTTGCCCCTCGGCAAGTCTCGGCAGCTTACGCTCACCGGATTCCTTCTCCGCTTCTTCGTCATCGAGCCCTTCGAGATAGACCCGTCGGTATCCGTCGAAGAGAATCTGTTTGCCACTCGCTCGGAAGATCGCATCGTCGACACTGACATCGACTTCCGTGCGCAAGACACGGGCGTTCTTCATTTGGCAGGCCACCGTGCGCTTCCAAATGAGATCGTAGAGCTTGAACTGGTCATCGGTCAAGAACCTTCTGATATCGCTTGGCTTGCGATGAACGTCGGTGGGACGGATCGCTTCGTGCGCTTCCTGCGCATTGCGAACCTTGCTGGTGTACTTATTTGCTTTATCGGGCAGACAATCCGGATAGTCCGATTTGATGAGCGTGCGGACATTGTCCAGCGCCGCGTTGGAGAGGGTAAGGCTGTCCGTTCGCATGTAGGTGATCAAACCAACTTGCTCGCCCGAAATCGTGACGCCTTCATAGAGGCTTTGGGCGATGCGCATGGTTCGATCGGCACTGAATCCGTACTTGCGGTTTGCGTCTTGCTGGAGCGTCGTGGTCATGAACGGAGGATAGGGCCGCTCGACGCCTTCCGTTTCCTGAAGTCGAGACACCTTCCAGGGCTTGGCAACCCGAAGTCGCTCCGCAACCGCGCCAGCCTCCTTTTCGTCGAGAAGAAGGATCTTCTCCTTCTCGCTCTTCAGCTTGCCCGTGGTGTCGTCGAAGTCGGCTCCATTCGCAACTCGTTGACCGCTCAGACTCTTGAGCTCGGCTTCGAACTGACCGCCCGACGCCGCCAGCTTGGCCTTTAAGTCCCAATAGCTCGCACGCTGGAAATCTCTTCGCTGACGCTCACGATCTACGATCAGCTTGACCGCCGGACTTTGCACACGCCCGGCGCTGAGATTCTTCGTGACGCGGGACCAGAGCACGGGCGAAAGGGTGTAGCCGTAGAGGCGATCGAGGATTCGCCTGGCCTCCTGAGCCTCAACCAGCCCATCATCGATTTCGCGGGGGTTTCGCAAGGCTTCGAGGATGGCTTCCTTCGTGATTTCATGGAAGGCGATTCGCTTGACAACCACCGATTTGCCAGGCTTCAGGGTTTTCAGCAAGTGCCATGAGATGGATTCGCCTTCGCGATCTTCGTCAGTGGCGAGGATCAGTTCCTCTTTGCCCTTCATCGCCTGCTTCAACTTCGAGACTTGCTGAGCCTTCTCGGGCGGAACTTCGTATATCGGCTCAAAGTTGTTATCGACATCCACGGAGTAGTCCGCCCACCATTTCTTGCGTTGCTCTTCGGGCAGTCCCTTGGCGTTGGGCAGCAGATCGCGAATATGGCCAATGCTAGCTTGCACCTCATAATCGCCGCCGAGATAACTCCCGATCGTCTTCGCTTTCGCCGGAGACTCGACAATAACCAGTTTCTTCGCCATTTCTTTCGCCAATCTAGAATTCAAGGCTCCATTCGAACCAGGCCCAATGGCCTTGAAGAACAAGCGCGTGCATCCGACCCTCAAATCGTGAAAACTCCATCAATCGCCAGACTGAAAACGGAAAGCCCCCATCCCAATCACAGGGTTGGGTGTCGACAAGCGGCGA
>JADZBW010000368.1 GCA_020851885.1 Fimbriimonadaceae bacterium
CAGGGTCTGTGCAGGTGTCTCCGCCTCGCTACTGCCGCCGGAGGCAACGACCTTGGGGCGAAGCGTGACGATCTTCTTGGGAACCGAGCAAGGGCTCTTGGAGATCTCCTCGAGCATCCGAATGTACGTCGCCTTGGCGGCCAGAGCTTCCGCTTCCGACTTCGTATTCTCGCCAAGGAAGTCGAGGGTCACGAACATCCCGCGCTCGATGACCGCTTCGCTGGCCTTCATCGCCTCTTCCAGGGTGTCTCCGGCGATGAACCGGCGTACCAGGGGCTTGAAGAGGAATGAGCGGCGGATCATCCGCTCCACGGGTTTCCAGGCGGAAGTCTTGAGAATGAAGGTACGTGACAGCATCGTCGGTAGAGCAGAAGTCTACTTTGAAGCGGCTAAACTCTGGCGATGCCGCTGATCTCGGTATGCCTGGCAGTTTACAACGGCGAGGCCACCTTGCGCGAGGCGCTAGAGAGCGTAAGGTCCCAATCTTTCGATGATTACGAGATCGTCGTCCTCGACGACGGCTCCACCGACCGCTCGCCTGAAATCGCTGAGGAGTTTGGGGCGAAGGTGATTCGCCAAGCAAACGCTGGGCTTGGCGCGGGCCGAAAGAAGCTGGTCGAAGCAGCGTCCGGCGATTGGATTGCCTTTCTCGACCACGATGATGTCTGGACTCCCGATAAGCTAGAGACGCAGATGCGGGCAGTCGCCGAAGATGTCGTACTCATCCACTCCGACTGCTGGTACGAGTACGAAGACGGCAGGATCGTCGAACGCAATCTGAAGATCGGCAAGGATGCAAGTTCATTTGACCACATCCTGCCAAGCAACGACGTCATCGCAAGTTCGGCGGTGTTCCGACGCGAAACGATGTTGCGTGTGGGCAACTTCATCGCCGAGACCGTCAGATGCTCCGACTGGTACGGTTGGTTCATCTTGGCCCCCCACGGCCGATTCGTCCACGTGCCCGAGAAGCAGGTGCGCTACCGAGTGCTGTCGACTTCGCTCGCCAATGCCGGCGTTCGCTTCCACGAAGCCAAGTTCTTCTTGCTTGCCAAAGTGATTACGCCTCTGATGCCGGTCCTTTTCTCGACGCTCACGCTCAATGAGGCGCGCCGATACTCGTCGATGGTCCGTAAGGATATCGGCATTGCCGCGTCGACCTTGGCGAAGTACCTCGCTCAGGAGGGTCGTCGTGAAGAAGCCCGCAAGTACCATCGAATTGCGATCCGCATGGCTCCTGGTGTGCCGAGAGTGTGGACGCGGGCGGTTTCGTCGATAGCGGCCAAGAGGGGCAAAGCTTAAATAGCCTGCACCGAGGCCCCATGAAATTCGGTGAGAAGAGCCTCATACTCAGCAACGGTGCTGCATCGGGTTAATCGATCACGAAGTGCAGACGCTCCAAACTCCCCTTTGATATAGAGCGGGATCTGACCGCGAAGCGCCCGACAGGCACGTAATTCGCCATCGGCATGGTTTGCCGTCGACCGCGCTTCCTCATAGGATTCGCACTCGCATTCACATGCGACCATAAGGCGCAGGTGTTCCATCGCTGTTTGAATACGCTCATCGAGGGTTGGTTTTGGCCCGGGAGGAAGACGTCTGATTCCAAGTTGAATGTCCCTCAAAGCCCATGGATTGGAGATCGCGGCCCGGCCGACCATCACCCCATCGCACCCGGTTTCGCGGATCATGCGGACGGCATCTTCGGGAGATTTCACATCGCCATTGCCGATCAAAGGGACTTGCACGGCTTTCCGCATCTCCTCGATGAGTTTCCAATCCGCCTGGCCTTCGAAACCCTGCTTCGCGAATCGTGCGTGCAGCGTGATCATCTGGGCTCCTGAATCTTGGAACCGCCTTGCCAGGTCGGGGGCCGCGAACAGGGAATAGTCCCAGCCGGCCCTGACTTTTACGGTCACCGGAATCTTGACTGCCTTCACGACGGTTGCCACGATCTCCTGGGCCAATACCGGGTCTTTCAGGAGGGCGGCGCCGGAGCCGGTCTTACAGACCTTGGGAACCCAGCAGCCCATATTGATGTCGACGAGGTCAGCGCCCATCTCCTCGGCAATGCGAGCGGTCTCCGCCATCACGTCCGGTTCGCCACCGAATATCTGAATCCCCAGAGGCCGTTCTTCCGGGTGAATCCGCATCTTCCGGAAAGTCTTTTGCGCTCCATAGTGGATCGCCATCGCGCTAACGAATTCCGTGAACATCAGGCCGGGCCGAGCGATTCGCTTTGCGATCAATCGAAACGGCAAATTGGTGACATCCTCCATCGGCGCAAGCAAGAGGGGAGGATCGACGGTAATCGGACCGATTTGAAAGCCCATGGGTGTCGTCTGCCGACGGCCAGTCGGCGAATCACCATTATGACGGCACGGACCAGAAACCAAGTCTATCGCTCATTTTCAGCATCAAACAGCAACCGATGAGATGAGATTTGACCCGCCAACCGGGTAGCGTTGACGTGGTATTTCATCATGTCGAAGAAGCACGTCAACGTCGGACTCATCGGTTATCAGTTCATGGGTAAGGCCCATAGCAACGCCTATCGCCAGGTCGGTCGGTTCTATCCCGAATTACCCGTCGAAGTGAGGATGCACACGATCTGCGGCCGGAATCAGGAGGGCGTCAAGCGAGCCAAGGAGCAGTTTGGTTGGGACCACTATGAGACCGATTGGCGCAAGGTCGTCGAAAATCCTGAAATCGATGTGATCGACGTATCCACTCCCGGCAACACCCATGCCGAAATTGCGATCGCGGCGGCGGCGGCGGGGAAGGCGGTGTTCTGCGAAAAGCCGATTGGAAACACCCTTACCGAAGCCCACGACATGCTGAAGGCAGTGCAGCAGCATACGGTGCCCCACGCGGTTTTTCACAACTATCGCAAGGCGCCCGCGGTTGGCTTGGCCAAGCAGATGATCGATGCCGGCGAACTGGGCACGATCTACCATTGGCGCGCAACTTACCTGCAGGATTGGATTGCGGATCCGAACTTCCCACTTGTATGGCGTCTCCAGAAGGAAGTCGCGGGCAGTGGTACGCACGGCGACATCAATGCGCACATCATCGACATGGCTCGTCACTTGATTGGCGAGTTCGATGAGGTCTGCGGCTTACTGCATACCTTCATCAAAGAGCGTCCGCTGGCAGGCGCTATCGACGACAAACTTGGCGCCAAGGCTGGCAGTCAGATGGGCGCGGTAACCGTCGATGATGCGGCGATGTTCTTGGCGCGATTCAAGAACGGGGCCCTGGGCACCTTCGAGGCCTCGAGGTTCGCGGTCGGAAGAAAGAACTACCACCGTTGGGAGATCAACGGCTCCAAGGGCTCGGTGGTCTTCAATCTCGAAAAGATGAATGAGCTCGAGTATTACAACGAAGGCGCGGCCGAAGGTCGCAAGGGCTTTGCCGTCATTCAGGCAACGGAAGGTTCGCACCCTTGGGCCGGGCATTTCTGGCCAACGGGCCACATCATGGGCTATGAGCACACCTTCATCAACCTGCTCGCCGATGCGTTCACGAATTTGGCGGAGGGTCGGCCGATCAGTCCCAACTTCGTGGACGGTTACGAGAACCAGCGGGTCCTCGATGCGGTGGAGCGTAGCCACGAATCGCGTGGTTGGGTGAAACTCTAGGCCCGATCAAACGGAGCGAGCGTTAGGAAGCCAGTAGCTGATCTTCCTCGCCTTCCAGGGCCCGCCCAAGTTTCCGAAGTGCGGAAACGATAGCGGGTGAGTCCGATTCGTTGCTGTTGAGGCAGCGCAGAAAGAGGGCCAGCGCCTCCTCGCGCGTTAGTTCAACATCGACAAAATCGCCTTGCACGAACATCCCTTTCAAATAGTTGGAAACGGAATGGAAAGTGCCACGTCTAACTTGCGAAAACAGGTATTTCGTTCAGCTTCGTGGTGGTAGCGGGCGAAATTGCGAAAATTAGGCCGTAATAACCTTAGAAGTCCTACCGATTATAGGTTAAGTGCGGCTACACTGCAGGAGGGAATGCCATGGGAAGGCTGAACTGGAGAAATATAGGGTGTATTGCGTTATGTACGTTGCCCGTCGCGGTGCGTGCCCAATCGCCTTTTAATCTCGGAACAGACGATCCCAACAAACCCCAGAACGTTGTCGGCGGCATCGCGGCCATGGATTTGGTAACGGTGCGGACGAACTCTCCAGGCGTCCCTCTCCGCCACGGCAACATCATTCTCAGTTCTGAGCGAGTTCAGCTTGGCGCGGCCGTCCTCCAGCGTGGCGTCGATTACTCAATGGACTATGCCACCGGCGTCGTCTATATTCGGCGAGCGTTCAAGGCGGGCGATACGGTCACGGTGACTTATCGGTACGATAAGAACCAGACTCCGGCGAAGTCCTCCGGTCTTAACCTGAATGGAGTGGTCGGATTCAAATACGATCTCGCTCCTGGTGCCATGAGCATCATCTTGGGCTTCGGTATGACCGAACGGACCTCAGATGGCCAAGTCGTCCAATCGAACCTGTTTGGCTTCAATAACAACTTCAAAGTTGGCGGTGGCATCCTCAAGGGCGCCTACTTCCTGAACGACCGTCAAAAGGTCGATGCCGGTTCTCTGATGGACGCGGCCAAGCAAGGTCAAAAGGTCGACGAAGGATCTTCCCAGATGATCCTCCAAGAGCTGCAAACCAAGATGATGGGTGGTTCAATCACTGCGAACTACCAGGACGTATCCAAGAACTTCAAGGGCTTTGCCGCGGCTGGCGAGGCTGGCTACAATGCCGCTCAGCTTGAGAAGGAAAAAGGGCTGACCCGCCTAGGATTCAATGCGAAAGATCTGAAGGTCGGCGCCATTGGTTTCGGCGCCACATTCAACACCGTTTCCGATGGAGATGCCGGAATCGAGTGGCGCTCTTACAATCTGGCGACGGGCGGACTGAAAGTAAATTGGAATTCACAACGCGTCGATCGCGACTTCAAGAGGTTCAAAGACATCGCCGAAGGTGATCGCGAACAACTCCTGAGGGAGGCCGGTCTGGGCCGCGAAGGACTCGATGCTGGATTTGGTTTCAAGGGTGGCGCATTAAGCCTGAAGACGACCTCGATCGAGGACATGCGATCGGGCAACGGGATCAGCCGACGCGAGTTCGGCCTAGACACGAGTCTCATCAAATTCTCGCTAAAGGACCAAGAGGTCGATTCGGGATTTGGTCGTGTCGCCAGCTTGAAGGCCGATGAGCAAGGTCTCTATGGCCGTGAAATTGGCTTGAAGCGTCAGTGGATGGCACTTGAAGCTGGGATTCTGGGTAAGGCGCTCCAGCCGATCAAATTCTCTCAGAGCATTATTGAGTCCAAGGGAGGCAACTTCACCGCTCAAGATTTGACCCTGGGTGGCAAGGGTTGGAGCCTCGAACATACGTCGCGCGCATTCGACAAGGGCTACACCGGTTACGCGCCATTGAGCGGTACTGGCGAGGGCGACGCCCAAATTGCCGCGATCGCGAATATGTACGGGAAGGGAACTCCCGCGAACATCGGCGCCGAGCGTGGATGGCTATTGCGATCTTCAGGCATCGAAAGATCATTGGACCGGGTCGTCGGCGAGCCATTCAAAGGTTGGTCGTTCACATTCGATAACCTGAAGCTACAGGGCCAGAATGATGGCGGCTCCGTCCAAACGGTTCTCCTTGCCAATAAGGATATCGATCTCAAGTATCGCCGCCAGTCGTTTGGCCAGAACTTCGGTGAGCTCAATTCGCTCCTCGATTTGGAAAAGCAGAGACTTGGACAAATCGCAGGATTGGATCGCACCGACTTTGCCGCCAGTCTCAAGACGCGCGGCGGGCGGATGTCCTACAGCCAGATGAATGCGGATACTGCCGCCGGCGGCGCTTCAAGACAGTTGTTCAGCTATCAGGATAAGCGTCTCCAAGTCGATGCCGCCACGCGCGAAGTCGATCCAGGATTCACGAATGCAAACATGCTGATCGATCCTGAAAAGGACGTTCTGGCCCGGCTTCGCGGCTACAAGGAACATGACGTCAAGTTGAAGTGGCAGATCCTGCCAACGATGAATCTCGACGTCTTCGACTACGCATCGGACTCAGATGAGGCAGCCCAGAATGACCGCATTCGGAATGTTATCCTGAACTGGAAGCCGAACAGGAACACCGAATTCAACTACACGAAATTGGAGAACAGCAGCAACAACCCGCTGAGTGTGCTGTTCGCCAATGTCACCCAGAAGATCTCGCTCTACCAAAACCTTGGCAAGATGGGATCTTTGCGTTACTTCGACGAAACGCAGGCATTCGATGGTCAAAACACCATCCTGTCCGACTTCCGTCGACAGTACCTTGGATACGAAGCTTCCATCGACAAGAACACGCGATTGAAGACCGAGCAAACCCGCACGGACTACGAGAACGGCGACAAAGAGAACATCAGCGCAAATACGGTCAGTACCAACCTGAATAAGCGATTTGGGGTCAGTTTGACCGAAACCCGAATCGACCGAAATGGCGACGATCGCGATCAGAGCAACCGCAACTATGGCTTTTGGTACGACCTGGGTAACGGCATCCAGGTTGCCTATGGCTACGCGCGCCAACTCAATGGCGACAACGGGCAGACTCAGCAGA